>CAKSAI010000258.1 GCA_934434905.1 uncultured Lachnospiraceae bacterium
AGATTGGGCGATGAAGATACAGAGCATAGCACAGGCGGGGCTTACTTACGGGAAGGATCCCTTTGATATAGAACGATATGAGCAGTTGCGCTCCATTGCGGCGGAAATGCTTGCGGAAAGAACGGACATGCCTGTAGGCAAAGTGCGGGATATTTTCTGCAACGAAGAAGGATATCAGACGCCAAAGGTTGATACACGGGCAGCGATCTTCAAGGATGGCAAGATTCTGCTGGTACACGAAAATAATGGGACATGGTCGCTTCCGGGAGGCTGGTGCGATGTGGATCAGTCGGTGGCCTCCAATGTGATCAAGGAGGCAAAGGAAGAGGCGGGGCTTACTATATCCGCCGAAAGGCTCATTGCCGTACAGGATTGGCGCAGGCACAATGTGCGCAATTACATATATGGTGTTGTCAAGATATTTGTTCTATGCAAGGCCATACAGGGTTCATTCGTGGAGAATATTGAAACCACCGGAACGCAGTATTTCGGGCGCGAGGAGCTGCCGGAGCAGCTGGCAAGCGAGAAAACATCCAAGGAGCAGATATTGATGTGCTTTGATGCTTACGAGGATGAGAACTGGAGCGTACAGTTGGATTAAAGTTCTGTTTTCGTGAAATGTCATTTTTAGGGTGCGAAATGCACGCTGCTGTAATTGAAAGTACGTCGGCCATATTGTAAAATAAAGACATAAATGTGCGACAAGATGAATAGGGAATGTGATGATGTGGGATGGATTTCCATTTGTGGAAGAAGATCATGAGTGACAATGGTTGCCTTATGAAGTATGCTTATGTCTATTACAAGGTAAGGAGCAGACAACTATGGATTTTGTAAAATTAACGGAACAGATCATAAGAACATATCTTGGCAATAACGATGATGATGTTATGCAGCTTGTAGATATGCTGGATGAAAATATATCGGTTATCGGAACGGGAAAACAGGAAATATATAGAAATGTTCATGAGTATGCTGCGGCAATAAAGCAGGAGCTTGAGGAAAGGAAGCTGATTCAGTTTCAGATCGAAAATCTGTCCTGCACAGAGCAGAGAATAACGGAAGATGTGGTTTTGGTCTTTGGAAATCTTTATATTCATGGAAGAGGAGGACGTGAAGCGGCTGAGCTGGTTGACATTTGTATGGACACCCGCTTTTCCATTTTGTATGAGTGCGCGAATGGGGTGTGGAAAATTGCGCATCTTCATCATTCGGTTCCCAATGTGGAACAACTGCAAAATGAGGCGTATCCCAAAACGCTTATACAGCAGATGGAAGATGTAAAGGAATTGGCGGAGAAGGATCCGTTAACAGGTCTGCTCAATTATCGTTCCTTCCAGGAACGGTATCATTCCATAGATAAGGTATCAGCATGGCTGTATATTGTTGATATTGATAATTTCAAGCAAACGAATGATGTTTACGGACATCTGGCAGGCAACCTGGCATTGAAGAAGCTGGCGGAAATAATGGAAAGTACCGTAAGAGATACGGATTTAGTCTGCCGTATGGGCGGAGATGAATTTATTATATTATGCAGTAACCTGACAGAGGAGGAGGCAGAAAGCCTGGCAGAGCGTCTGCTTGAAAAGGCCACGGCGAACGGGGATAATTATATACATGGAATCTCAATCGGGATCAGCCCCGTAGGCACGAACCTTGCATTTGATACCGTCATGAAGAAAGCCGATAAGGCGTTGTATCATTCCAAGAGGAATGGTAAAAATAGATTTAGCGTCATTGTCTGATAAAAACGACGTCTACTCACTGCCGCCGGGGCCGTCCTGTCTGGGACGTGTGGATTCCGGCAGCGGCTCCACCGTCTCGTAATTTGTATGCGTGTTTTTGCCTGGGGTTACGATCTGCCCTTTTATGCCTGCATGCCGCCCTGTGCTGTCTGCAGGCAAATCTATCTGAGGGATATTTCCATCGTCATATAGATCTTGTGTGTGTTGATTCTTTTTGTTTTCCATAGTACACCGTCCTTTCAGAAGTAGTATGCCGAATATTGGGGGGATTATGCGATGAAGTTGTACTTTATACTACAAGTATAATGACAAATAGCCTGTCCGTTAGTAAAATGATTAGGTAGGCAGAGGTAAGAGGCAAAAAAATGTATAACGAGGTGATAGCGATGGAGAAGAGAAAATTGGCATCGGTACAGTATGTACATCATATTACGCCGATTGAAGGTGCTGACAGAATCGAATGTATTCATGTGCTGGGTTGGAAATGTGTTGCGAATAAAGGGCAGTTTCACGTAGGTGATCGCTGTGTGTATATGGAAGTGGATTCATTTCTGCCGATATGTGAACGGTTTGAATTCTTGCGTGGTAACAGTTATAAGAAGAGTCAGCTATTAGGAGAAGGTTTCCGGTTAAAAACCATGAATTTTAAGGGCCAGATCTCCCAGGGGCTGGTGCAGCCGTTGTCTATACTTCCAGAAGGAGATTATCAGTTGGGCGATGATGTGACCGAATTGCTTGGAATCAGAAAGTGGGAAGTAGAGGAGCGCGTGACCAGCAACGGAACTGTTATCGGGGATTTCCCGGAAGGAATTCCGAAGACCGACGAACTCCGTGTACAGTCTTATCCGGAACTGATCCATGAATTCAAGCAGGTTCCGGCATATTATATCTCTACTAAGATGGACGGAACAAGTGTGACAATGTATTGGAAGAATGAACATTTTGGAGTCTGTGGGAGAAATTATGAATATGCAGATGATGGGAAATGTGCTATGTGGAAGTATGCGCATGAGCATAGTATCCCGGAACGGCTGGCAGAACTGCAGCTCCCGGATGTGGCCATCCAGGGAGAATTCTGTGGAGCCGGTATTCAGAAAAACCGCTTGAAGCTTGCAAGGCCGGAATGGTTTGTATTTACCGTTATTGATCTGTCCACTCGCCGCAGATATCCTTTGCATAAGATGAAGGAATTATGTGAAAACTTGAAGTTAAAAATGGTGCCGGTTGAGGAAGAGGCGGAGGATTTTCCATATGACAGCGTGGAACAATTGCTGGAGCGGGCAAAAGGCAAATATGATTCCGGAATGAATAAGGAGGGCATTGTAATCCGCCCGGTGGAGCCGATATATTCCCCAACGATCGAAGGACCATTGTCGATGAAGGTGTTAAATAATGATTATCTGTTGAGAGAATAGACTATTCAAAATATTAGCATAATCAGAATGACAGAATGCAGTTCTTTTGGTAAAATAACAGGAGAACTGCATTATTCATGACAATAGAAAATTCGTGAAGCGTGTTTTTTATTGCTTGAGGGAGGGGAGTATCGATATGAGTGAAAAGTACCCTAGAATTGATATGTATAGAACAGGACAAAATATTAAGAGGATTATGCAGAAGTGCGGTCTGACAGTTCGTAATGTACAGGAGTATCTGGGACTATCTACTCTCCAGAGTATCTATCATTGGTTTGAGGGGCGCAGTATGCCTACAGTGGACAATCTATATGCGCTGAGTGAACTATTCCATGTGCCGGTGGATGATATGCTTTGCGGGAGCAGAAAAGAAAAGTTTCATTTTTGCAGCAATCCTTGTTACGACCGACTCTATGCTTATTATATGAGATGTTTGGAGTTAAAGGTGGGCTAGCAGAGGCACGAAAATATAACAAAAAGGGGAATGTGATAACATGAAGCCAAAGTCACCCATGAGTTTGGAATTATATGAGATTCTTCTGGATAAGGGGTATTCGGAGGAGTTTAGCGATTTGATTACAAAAAATCTGAACACTGATTTTACAGCGGGCAGAATGATGGGTTATCTGTCGCATTATACGAGTCTTCCGGAGGCGGAGATTGTTGACGAGATGCTGGCAATTCTTAGTGATCGAAACCGCATCATGCAGAAGAAAGATGCGGAAGCTGCAAATGCCAGGTGGAATGAGATGATGTTGGACGGATTTCCGTTTGTGAGGGATGAGGATGAATGACATATTAGAAGAACAATTAAAGAGTGGCGATTTTAGGCAGGACTACGACAGCATGGAAGAAAAATGGTTCCTGCTGGGAGATATTCATGGTGATGCTCTGCCGATAAAAACATTTTACGAGAATAATAGGGAGCGGTTATTATTAGATTTTGGAAACAATCACATTATCTTATTAGGAGATGTGGGTGCGAATTTTGCATTGAGAGGTCAGCGCGATGTGAAATTCAAAACATCTCTTGCGGAATATCCATTTACATATATTTGCCTTCGAGGAAATCATGAGGCTAGGGTTCAAAAAGCAATGAAATTAAATCCCGATAAATGGAAATAAAAAAGAAATATGGCGCAGATGTATATTTTGAAAAGGAATTTCCGCAGATAGAATATTTATCGGATCAGCCTGCAGTATATGAATTTTGTGGATATAAAACATTTTCTATTCCGGGTGCGTATAGTGTTGATAAATGGTATCGATTAAGTCGTGGCTGGACCTGGTACGAGGACGAACAGTTATCGGAACAGGAAATGTGTATTGGAAGAAAAATAAAAGCAGATGTGAAGGCGTTCGATTTAGTAATATCTCACACGTGTCCTTTGATATATGAACCCCGGGATTTGTTCCTGTTAGGAATAGATCAAAGTATGGTGGACAAGACAATGGAACGGTATTTGGGGGAAATTGAATTTGAACTGAATTACAAACGATGGGCATGGGGACATTTTCATGCTGATCGATTATATCCATGGAATGCCGGAAAGCAAATGTTGATGCTGTTCAATGAAAATATTGTGGATTTAAGAAAATTTATGGAGATGCAGGAAGGGGATTCATTACAGGATATATT
>CAKSAI010000259.1 GCA_934434905.1 uncultured Lachnospiraceae bacterium
CATTTCACTGTTCTGCGCATCTGTTGTAGCCAGAAAATAATTATACAAACGCATTTCAAAGATGCGGTTTGCAATTATTACTGTACCGTTGGAATTTTTTACAAATCCAAACATCATCGCTATGTCAACCCACTGTTCATCAGGATTGTACAGCACTTTTTCTCCAGAAAACAGAATGGAGTACATCATCTGTCGCATGCCCGGATACTCATAAAGCTTTCCCATCAAAGATTCAAACAATGTATTCTTCTCCGACAGCAATAGTTTGACCGCCTCAAGGAAGCCATCCTTGGTCCATGCTGCAGATTCATCTGCATACCGTTCATTGCCCGCCACTTTTTCATCCAATAGTTTACAAATACGAGACACCAGAAACGGATAACCTGACGTATACTCATAGATAAGCACAGCCAACCCAGCCACATCCATTCCTGTATGGTGATCCGCCTCATATTCTTTCAGCATCCCGGCAATACCATTCTCCGAAAGGCTCATCACCACATCAAAATCCGCCGCTATATTCCACGGACTGTTCACTTTATGTTCTTCATCTACTCTGATTTTTCGCTTAATATTCTTTACATCATAAACGCCTGCAAGAATCACAGACTGAAATGTCGGTGTTTCATCACGGGTAAGAAAATACCCCCGTAACTGCGCCAGAAAATCTAAAAACACCTGGTTATTTGTCGCACTGTCAACCTCATCTATGATTAAGACAATTGGTTTCTCTGCCGTATCACACAGATCACTTAAACACGCAAACAGCTTACGTAAAGGAAAGGATGAATTTTTCTTTACACTACTATCCAATTCTCTTAAAACATCTTCATTTAGTCCCACAACAGGATTTCTTCTATTTTCAATCGTTCTTAACAGATAATCAGAAAATGCCAGAGAAAATGTATTCTCATCCGCAAAATCTGCATTTCCCAGCATCTGAAAATCCAGCGATATAACAACATAAGCCTCTTTCAAATACTCTGCCAACGCTTTCAGTGTTGTTGTTTTCCCGTACTGTCTGGCTCTGTTGATTGTAAAATACTCGCCTGCATCCACAAGCTTCTTTATTTCCTTTAATCGTTCCTCAATATTCACCATATAATGGCGTTGAGGATTGCACGCTCCTGTGGTATTAAAATATCGCCCCATTTTCCAGTTGCTCCTTCCTACATACAGTCTTACAACATGCAATACTGCTTTCCCCATCTTCACTAACACCATTATAAGAAAAACGCGGAGGAATAGCAAGATGAATCTTGGCATTTCCTCCGTTGAATCAGTAATTTTCTCTATCTTGTCCACATATTTCTTCTATGTCAATCACTTTATCGTAATTTGCCATCATATCTTCATTATAATCATGAGAGATATGAATAACCGTGAGATCCTTCCTGCTGCAGATATATCTGTTGACTGCCTCCTTGCTCCTCCTATCCATGGCCGCCGTCGATTCGTCCAGAATAAGCCAGCCCGGCTTCTTAAGCAACGCCCGCAGCATCGCTATTTTCTGTTTCTCGCCCCCGGATATTTTTTCATTTTCATCCGACAATGCCCTGGTACTTTCCAGCAATCTCTTCATATCCTCTTCCTGCAACCCATCCAACAGCGCCGTTGCTTCCTCCGGCTTCGGTTCCTGAAATAAAAATATATTGTTCTGAACCGTCCCCTTAAAAATATACGGTGTCTGGGACACCACAGCCAACTGTCGGAAAAAGCTTTCCTCATCGATCAGCCCCCGATCCACGCCATTTATCAGAACCCGCCCGTCAACCGTGGCCGTTTTCGTATCCAGATCTCCCGCAATCAGATGTATCAACGTGCTCTTCCCACTGCCATTTTTCCCAATAATCAAATATTTCTTGTTTCTTTCAAAAGACAGGCTGACATCCTTCATGATCTGCTTATTTTCATAAGACAAATTTATATGCTCCAACGCAATCGTTTCGATCGGCTGCTGAAGACAAATCTTTTCTCCTCTTTCTTCCGGTTCCACGCAATACTCGGCCAGATTATTACGAATCTTGTTCGCCGCCACCACGGAATTAAGGGAATCGGATATTCCGATAACCGGAGATGCCAAAAGATCCGATAACTGGATTGCAGCAAAGAGGCTTCCGAGATCCATAGACCCTCGATATACCTGATATCCGCCAATAGCAATCACCAGAAACGACCCTGCAAACGAAACCAGACCAATCACAATATCCGAAAAAGCCCTTGTCTTTGAGAAAGCCTCTTCCTTCTTTACATTCTTATCCGATGCCAAGCGCACGATCTGCCGTATAGCAGTCCCCATCTGGTTCAGTCGGATTTCCGAATAGCCAAACACCAAATCGCTCAGCTTGTTGTTATATGCCTTCATACTTTCCAGACTCTCCTCACGCTTCTCCTGAAGCAGCGGCTTAAAGCAAAAAGGCAGGCATACAATGATCAGGCTGGTCGCCACGGATATAATCGCCAATGGGAAATAAATACTTGTCAGCGCCATTCCACTGAAAATGATCATAATAAGCTGAAACACAATCTCATTCCATTCCAAATAATATTCTTTTACCACCGACGGCATATCGTTGTTTATGACCGAGATATATTCCTGGGGTGAATGTTCATGGAAAGCTGCCGGATTCCGCGCAAGAAGATTCTTCTCCATCCTGCTCCGAAACCAATTTTCCAATTCCGCTTCATACTTTGCAGTTATCCATTTGCGCAGCAATTCGAAAATCAAGATCAATATGACACTTCCTACATACAGCGTCAAAAAAAAAACCAGTCTTTTTTCCCCATTCACCAAACTGTTTATCGTATCCTGCAGGATAATTGGCTGACAGACGATAGCAATCGCTGCCAACATACTGGATATGGCAAGAAAGATCACAAATTTATAGTGTTTTCCTGATAATCTCATTTTACCTCTTTCCCCTCATGCTTTCGCATTTCTCCCATTAAGTCTCTACTTGCTGCAGGCTCCCATCCGTTATCTTATATATCTTATTACAATACTTGAGATTTGACGGCCGATGCGTGACAAGAATTATGATTCTGCCCTGGCTCTCCGCAAACAATTCATCAAGAATCTGCTCCTCTGTATCGGAATCCAGAGAGCTTGTGGGCTCATCCAGCAGGAGAACATCCGCCGTATCCGTCATCATCCTTATCCTGCACTCTTCCAAAATTCAAATTATCACCAACCGTTCCGGTTATGATCACCGGATTTTGCGAATAATAGGAAATATGCTGACGATAGGATTGATTCTCTATTGTTTCCAGCGGAATCCCGTTGACCTTGATCCCCGCGCTCTTCCAGTATTTTAGAAGGTTCTTAAGAAGCGTACTCTTCCCGGTGCCGGATTCTCCGATGATACCCACGACATCTCCCTTCTCTGCCCGCAGCTTCACATTGCGAAGAAGGCAGCCTGCCCCATCGACACCCATCTGCTCAGCATCTATTTCGATATTCTCAATGCCCTCTATCTGCACCGTCCCGTCTTCCTCTTTATTCTCATCCAGGAATCGAATAAACTCTTTGCTGGCCTTCAGCTCCCGCATATCCAGATTGACCGAAACGATGCTCATGATCGCCGGCACGAAATATGCCATCACCGCAGTGATAGTAAGAATATCGCCCATCCCGTTTTTCCCGATGATAAACAGATACGTCAGAACAATGAGCACCATATTCTCCAGAAACATATTGAAGAAATCAATAATACTGCTGCCCCCGTTGGCAACCGTATTGACCTGCTTGTTGATCTCCTCGATCTTCTCCAGATGCCTTTCAAGGATCGGATTTATCACCGTATTGTCTGCGTTCTGCTTCAGGAAGTCTACCTGCGCGGCAATCTGGTAGATATCTTCCCGTTCCTTTGGAATATGATTCTGCATATATACGGACTTTTCCGCCAGCTTCTTATTTAACACAAAAAAGCCCCAGATATTCGCAATCGTCATGCCCGCCATGATCGCGAACAGAAGGACGTTGATCCGTATGGAGTATACCAATATAATCAAAACGATCAGCGATTTTGATATCAAGATCGGCAGCGCCTTAATACTTAATTGTGCCAGTGTAAGTGCCGCCGCATCTGCCCGCTGTACCAGATATGTCGTACCACTGCCGATCAGCTTATCGTACCTCATGGAGAAAATCTTCTGATACAGATTCGTACAACACCTGATCTTATACTTCTTCATACAATGATTCTGCAGAAGGATCAGTATCAACTGGAGAAGGATCTGAATCATCATCACGAGAAGGATCCCCATGATGATGGGAGCTGTGATCTCCAGCTCCCGATTTACAATCTTATTTACAAGCAACGGAATGATAAATATCAGCAGGTTAATGATGATACTGAATATTGTGATCATAATCACCAACGGAATCGAATGTATGGTATGTTGCTTCTTCATCTTAGGTTCTCTCTTTCTGTCTTTCACAAAGTGTCCATCATCCTTATTTTTTAAAAATATATTTTATAAATGCAATAATCCCTAAAATATAGAAGATGACAGATAAGAACTGCGGCAGCATGTAATATAATTTGATGATACCGTCAAGTAATCCTGCATATATTCCCATGGATATTCGCCCCCTTTCGCTCACTTAGCATCATATTTAGAAACCTACATTCGTGTTTGCCATTTCCTTTATTCTTTCATATTATCATACATAGGTATGTTTGACAATATTGGCAATGTGGGACTTTGCTTGTTTTACTTAACATCACTTAGTTGAGACAAAAAACTCTTTTTCCCCCATGCAGTCATCAATCACACGCCATCTAAGTCCTAATG
>CAKSAI010000260.1 GCA_934434905.1 uncultured Lachnospiraceae bacterium
CACCAGTACACTGAATTTGTTGTTCATGATAATCCTCCTTCGGTAAGGTAAAATAAAATTCGGCACCGGGCTTCGTATTGCGTACCCCGATGATCCCGTTGTGTGCAGAGATAATGGTCTTGCATATGGACAGCCCAATACCCATTCCCTTTCGGTGGTTGGTAGCGGTGGGCTTATCTAATGATCCGTCAAACAAGGTTGGGATGCTGGATTCTTCAACACCAACACCGTAGTCAAAGACGTGGAAAGTAACCTGCTTCTCATCAGAGTCCACCGAGAGCAATGGCGGTAAATTGCTGTGGGAATGCATTTTTGCATTTTCCAATAGATTGATGATGACCTGTTCAATCAGCATGGCATCCATGGGGATCATAAGAAAATCTGTAGGTGTAGTTACATCGACTTCCGATTCCGGATGGCGCTTCTTAAAGCGCAGAACGGCTTCAGCTACAACTTCATCCACCACCTCCAGGGAAGTGGAGACTTTCTGACAGTCGTTCTGGATTCTTGTGACCGTCAGCAGATTTTCCACCATGTTTAACAGCCAGTTGGCATCGGTGTTGATATTCTGCACCAGCTTCCGCTTCTCTTCTTCGGTGTATGCGGCGTAATTGTCCATATAAGTGGAGGAAGCGCCGATGATGCCGGTCAGAGGTGTGCGCAGGTCATGGGAGACTGCCCGCAGCAGGTTGGCCCGCATCTTCTCCTTCTCAGCCTCCATCAGTTCCCGCTCCTGGCGTGCCATCGTATTTGCCTGCTGCTTTAAGTGTGTAGTGGTCGCGCTGGTGATGACGGATATGGTGGTTATACCGATAAATGTCACCGGATACCCGGTCAATGTGAAGTTAAAAGAGTTATAGGGATATGTAAAGAAAAAGTTGATCGCAAAGACAGAGAGGATGGCTGCACCAATCCCGTAACGGTATCCGTTGGTCCATTTTGCAATCATGGTTACACTTAAAATATAGATCAGGGGGATACTGGCGGAGTCATCATGCACGAATCTGAAAAACAAGCAGGAAAATAAGGTGGCAATGCTCATTACCAACATAGAAAAAATCAGATTATGTTTTTTCAAAAAAGCATCTATGTACCTCATGTCTGTTCCTCCGAAGCATTTTCCTCCGCATATTTGTAATGCAAAGCTTTTTCTGATTAAAATGTACCATTGATAAGGAGAAAGTACAAGAGTGCGGAAAGAAAATTAACGAAAATTTAGCAAAAAATGTGGTATACTTAATTCAGTAGTAGAAATAACCTGAGAAATATGGTATAAAGAAAAGTGAAAAGCGGAGTTCGGGTTTCCCGGACGATGTTACCAAGTCTAGTAAATATGGAGGAATTACTTATGGCAGAATTAAAAATAACAAGCGATAACTTTCAAAAGGAAGTAATGGAGAGCACCAAACCGGTACTGTTAGACTTCTGGGCAGCCTGGTGCGGACCCTGCAAGATGCAGGGACCTGTATTCGAAGAGGCGGCTGAAAAGCTTCAGGATCGTGCAGTATTCGGCAAAGTACACGTGGACGAGCAGCCGCACCTGGCACAGCAGTACGGTGTTATGAGCATTCCGACGATCATCCTGTTACAGAATGGACAGGTTGTTGCCAAGGAAGTGGGTGTTCATTCCCTGGAAGAACTGGAAAAGATGATTCCGTAACAAAACGAGCGTGCCTATTCCATCAGACACGCCAGCAGCTTGTCGTTCATTTCCGGGCTCATGAAGCAGAAGCGGAAGAAGCGGTTGCTCAAAAACGGAAACGTGGAGCAGTTTCGTATCATCATTCCCCGCCGGATGGTCCGGTCAAACAGAATGTCAGCATTAAGCTTAGGCTCTGTGATCTTCACCAGCATAAAGTTGGCACTGGGTTCATAGGCATGAAAACGTGTATCATTAGACAGCGCTTCATAGATCCGCGCACGCTCAGCAGAAATCAACTGGCGTGTTTCGGAGATATAGGCGCTGTCTTTGAACATGATCTCCCCGGCTACCACAGCCAGTGCATGGATGGACCAGGGGTCCTTTCTTGTATTGATGGCGCTGATGAGATCCTGATTGCCGGTGATGGCATAGCCCAGGCGCAGGCCGGGGGCTGCGAAGAACTTGGAGGTTCCGCGCAGGATGATGATATTGTTGTAATAGCGCGTCAGGGGAACCGAGGTTATCGCTTCGGGATCCGGTGCAAATTCTACATATGTCTCATCTGTCATTACGAAGATATCGTGCTGCTTGCAGGCATCCAGGATCCGGCGCATGTCGGCTCCGGATATGGCAGTGGAGGTGGGATTGTTGGGGTTGCAGATCACCAGCAGGTCAATGCTCTCGTTCAGATGGGAGATGAGGTCAGCCGTGTTCAGAACGAACTCGTCCTCCTCCTTTAGCGGATAATACAGGCATGTACCGCCCACAAGGGAGACTTCCCGCTCATACTCGGAGTAGGTGGGACCGACGATCAGGGCTTTCCTGGGCTTCTCCATCTTGATAAACAGGGAGATCAGCTCGGTGGAGCCGTTTCCTACCAGAACATTTTCCGGCTCGCAGCCCGCGTAGCCGGCAATGCTGCGGCGCAGGGATGTGTATTCCCGGTCCGGGTAGGTGGTGATGACATCGATATGGGAAGCCAGCGATTCCCGCAGCATAGGCGAGACGCCTAAGGGGTTGACGTTGGCGGAAAAGCTGGTGATGTCCTCTTTCTTTATTCCATAGATTGCTTCAATCTTCTCTAAATCACTTCCATGAAAATGGTCTTTGTGCTGTAGCATGGGTTACCTCCGTTGTAATAATATATTTATATCTTTGCTCGAATCACGAATCCTGAAGGTTGCCCCTTGAATCAGACACGCGAATCGTATATAATTATGAAAAAGCAGGTTTTGCTTTCTATCATAAACTCTTTTTTAAAAAAAAGCAACAGCAGAGCAGGTGATCATTTGCGAAAAAAAATCCAGGATCTGGCTTACGGCAGATTTTACAATGAAAAACCAGTGATAGTGGCTCCCACAGAGCCGATGGAATTCGAAGTATTCCCGGAAGATATCTATCGGGGAAGCTTTGTGCTGTGTAGCGCAAACAAAGAACCTCTGCATGGGATCGTCTGTTCTGCACATTCCCGCATCACGTGTCTGACTACAGAATTCTCAGGGACAGAGTGCAGCATTTTATTTGAATTTCAAAGCAGGGAGCTTTTGGAGGGTGAGATCAGCAAGGGCACGATTACGGTCATTTCGGATGGCGGGGAATGCAGTGTGAGGTTTCTGGGCAGGGTTATTCAAAAAACGCTGGTTTCCTCTGTCGGGAATATTGGAACCCTGGATGACTTTGTCCGGCTGGCGCAGAGCTCCTGGGACGAGGCCTACCGTATGTACACGACGAAAAGCTTTGCCTGTATTCTGGAGCGTGCAACAGAGCGGGAGAGACTGCTGTATCGAGCTCTTGGCGGAACGGAAGCCTCCATGGTCGGCATGGAAGAGTTTCTGGTCGGCACCGGGAGGAAGGAGCGCATTACCTTTTCTCTGACGGAACAGAAGCTGGCCTTTGCGAAAGCTTCTGTGGATAACCGTGAACTGTTGACATTTCAGAAGGAAGGCTGGGGGAATCTTGATATCACAGTTACTTCGGATAATGATGCATTTGCACCTGTAAAGAGCAGGATCACTGCCGCTGATCTGGTGGGCAGCCACGGGACAGTGGAATTTATTATAAGAAGGAACCGACTGCACGGCGGGAATAATTTCGGCAGGATCATTCTTGAGAGCCTTCATCAGCGGGAATGCTGCGAGATCTGCGTATATGAGGAAGGACGGGCACCGGAACGCACACAGGAGCAGCTACGTCCGGCGCTGGAGAAGCATCGGTTACTGGGGAGGCTGGCTAGATTATATCTTGATCTGCGCCTGAAGCGGATCGTCACAGGTGTATGGTCGAAGGAGAGCTGTAGCTGTCTGGAGCGCCTTCGGGAGCTTGCACCTGAAAATAAATGGTATGTATTGTATCAGGCACAGGCGTTGCTGGTGAACAAGCAGCGGCAGGAGGCGGAATGGCTGCTGATGGGCTTTGGCAGGGAGAAGGTGAAGAAGGATTCACCGTTATTCGCTTATTATCTGTATCTTACGACTTTAAGCGAGCAGGAGACTTCTTATGTGTCGAAGGCCTTTCGCCAGATTCAGGAGATCTATCATCGGAATCAGGAGAATCTGTGGCTCTTTTTGATCATGCTGTTTCTGGATCCGGAGCTTGCAAGAAGCAGAAGCCGCAAGCTTTCCGCCATTCGGGAAAAGGTGGCAGAGGGCATGCATAGTCCGATCCTTTACCTGGAAGCATACGAGCTGTTTAAGAATGATGTATACCTGCTGCAAAAGGCAGATGAGTTTGAACTGCGGGTGTTAAGTTGGGCGGCGAAGGAGCATGCGATTGTTCCTGCGATTGCGCGGCAGATCGTGAAGGTCATACCACAGGTGCGCAGCTTTCACCCGTTGTGGTATGGCATTTTGCAGGAGTGTTACCAGGTAGACCCCCAGCCGGAGACACTTGCAGCCATCGTGAGTTATTGTATTCGGTGGAATGTGACGACACCGAAGCAGTTTTTGTGGTTTCACTTAGGAATTCAGGAAGAGCTTAATATCGCAGGCCTGTATGAGGCCTGGATGGACAGCCTGGATGCTGCGTGGAACGTGGAGTTTCCGCGGCCCGTGCTGATCTATTTTCAATATCAGAACGAGATGGACTGGCGGAAGCGGGCATTGCTCTATGCATATATCCTAAAACACAGTCAAAGACAGCAGAGCATTTACGA
>CAKSAI010000261.1 GCA_934434905.1 uncultured Lachnospiraceae bacterium
GGGCAACATGCTGACATTAGATAAGTTTGAGGAAGCAAGTGAGATAGTAAAGAAAGTAACACTGGAGACAAAGCTGGTGTACAGCGAATACTTAAGCGGCCAGACCGGCAACAAGGTATATCTGAAGCCGGAGAATATGCAGTACACCGGAGCTTATAAGGTGCGGGGCGCCTATTACAAGATCAGCACATTATCCCAGGAGGAGCGGGAGAAGGGACTGATCACGGCCTCTGCGGGAAACCATGCTCAGGGGGTGGCTTACGCGGCTCAGCGCTTCGGCGTGAAGGCTACCATCGTGATGCCGACAACCACACCGCTCATTAAGGTGAACCGGACCAAGGGCTATGGGGCAGAGGTCGTGCTCTATGGAGATGTCTATGATGAGGCCTGTCAGAAGGCTTATGAGCTGGCAGAGGAGCATGGCTATACCTTTATCCATCCCTTCGATGATCTGGATGTGGCTGCCGGGCAGGGAACCATCGCCATGGAGATATTCAAGGAGCTTCCGCTTGTGGAATATATTCTGGTGCCTATCGGCGGAGGCGGTCTGGCGACCGGTGTGTCCACACTGGCGAAGCTCTTAAATCCCAAGATCAAGGTGATCGGCGTGGAGCCTGCGGGTGCAAGCTGTATGAAGGCTTCCTTCGAGGCAGGGAAGGTGGTCACGCTTCCTTCCGTCAACACCATCGCTGACGGTACGGCGGTAAAGACCCCAGGGGAGAAGATTTTCCCATACATACGCGAGAACCTGGACGACATCATCACGGTGGCGGACGACGAGCTGATCGTGGCATTTCTTGATATGGTGGAGAATCACAAGATGGTGGTGGAAAACTCCGGGCTTCTGACGGTGGCGGCACTGCGTCACCTGGATGTGAAGGACAAACGCATCGTGTCCATCTTAAGCGGCGGAAACATGGATGTGATCACCATGTCTTCTGTGGTGCAGCAGGGACTGATCTTCCGTGACCGTATCTTCACGGTGTCCGTATTGCTCCCGGATAAGCCCGGCGAGCTGAGCAAGGTGGCGGGGATCATTGCCGGAGAGCAGGGGAACGTCATCAAGCTGGAGCACAACCAGTTTGTATCCACCAACCGCAGTGCTGCTGTGGAGCTGCGCATCACACTGGAGGCCTTTGGCACACAGCACAAGGAACAGATCATCAATGCACTGGAAGAGAATGGCTATAAGCCGAAGCTGGTGCAGGCGAAGTTATAACGTAATATAACAGTTCAGCCAGACCGAAGAAGGACGGCAAATTGTGCTCGCACAAATTTGACGGACTGATGAAGGTCTGAGGGAACGCCCGTTTATGAGCAAAGTTAGCTACGAAGTAGCGGGAAAGAACCGAAGGTTCCTTTGCGAATGGGCGTGTGCTGAACTGCTTTTTTAACCGATATTCGTCTCCGGCAGAATCTTTAAGAACTCTTCCGTGGAGGCGGATATGGGAAGCGCTGTGTTGACGGCAGCAATCATCTGGCGGGCAGGCAGCGGCTCCCTCATTTTCAGTACATACAGATCCTGGAGATTCCCGTTCAGGCAATAATCCGGGATGAATGCGATGCCTAAGCCGATTCTTGCCAGGTCGATGAGCAGATCATTGCTGCTTAATTCGATTTCGGGAATCAGCTCTAGCTGGTGCTGCAAGAACAGATTGTGCAGGAATTCACTGGTAGTGCTGTTCCGGTCCAGCATAAGGATGGGGTATTGCCGCAATTCCTCGAAGGCGATCTCATGCTGCTTCAGATTGAAGTAGGCGGGATTGGCGATAAACACATCCCGGAAGCTCTGCACGGTCTTCTGGATGAAGGATGGGTTCAGGTTGGGATTGGGGGCATTGCTGATGATCAGATCCACCTTGCCCTGTTCCAGCAACTCTACGCATCCTAGTGAGGTACCGTTGGTTACCTTGATGGGAACCGTTGGGAACTTCTTGTGGAATTGCTTCAAGTAAGGAACCAGAAAATAGCGACAGATGGTGTCGCTGGCACCGATGTGCAGCTGGCCGAGTCCCAGGGTGGCATCCATCAGTTGGTTTTCACCACGCATGATCAGGTTCATGGCAGGTTCCACGTGCTTTAAGAGGAGTTTTCCGGCGGGGGTGAGCTGCACCCGCTTGGTGCTTCGGATAAACAGCGGCTTCTCCAGCTTCCGTTCCAGTGTCTTGATGGACTGGCTAACAGCAGACTGGGAGATGAACAGCTTCTTGGAGGCTTCGGAGAAGCTTAAAGTGGTGGCTACGTAGTAGAATACCTTGTACAGTTCGTAATTGATGTCCATAGGAATCCGTCCTTTCTGGCAGTAAGAATAATCGTTTCGGGGCAGGTCAGCCGAAAGAATTTTCAATAGGTTATGAAATAATTATAAGCACTGATTATAAGTGTGTCAATGGGGAAGTGTGGTTTTATCCTGGCAATTTTGTGTAATACTTGAATTTTGAAGTAAATTGTGCTATTATAGCGTTGCGTCAATTAAAATAAGAAGTGACTTAACGCTATGGAGGTGCTGCCGATGTGGGTGGATCAGATTTTATTAAAACTTTCCAGTAAAGAGAGTTATCATCGAGACGATCTGTTTAGAATCTTCCGCAGTGAAAAAGAGGATTTGAGCGACAGCGCATTCCGATGGACATTATATAACCTGCAAAGAGAACAGAAGCTTTTTCGCATAGACTATGATACTTATACAACCAAAAGACCGGAACGGCTCCCGGAATACAGACCGATTTATTCAGATAAGGCGAAGTTCGTGATGAAAACGCTCGAAGACAAGTATCCAGCACTTGTATTTACTATATTTGAGAGTGTGTTGCTAAACGAGTTTCTGAATCACCAAATTGCGCAGGATACAGTTTATGTTCAAGTTGAGAAAGAAGTAAGTTCTTATATTTTTGACCTGCTGCGGGAGGAATATGCCGGAAGTGTGCTGTATAAGCCGGGAAAAAGAGACTTTGACCGCTACTGGATGAGAGACTGCATTGTTGTGACAGAATTGATCAGTCAGGCTCCACTGTCTCAACAAGCACCGCATGAGATGACCGTAGAGAAGATGTTGGTTGATGTTCTTGCGGAAAAAAGCATTGCTGCAACTTTCAGTCCATCGGAACTGCCGTTTTTATTTGAAAATGTGATGGAAGGCTATCAGGTGGATAAACGGAGACTGAATAGATATGCAGGACGAAGGGGAAAAGCAGAACTGATAAAAAAGTACATGGGAGGTAATCGGTAATATGCTGTCAAGAACAATGTATACGGATGACTATATCAAGGCATTATATGAAAGGACAGGAAATGATCCGGCACTGCTTGAGAGGGTAATATATGCTTTCGGGCTGTTGGAAGCAATCCGAAGTGTAGAATTGCCGTTTTGCTTTAAGGGTGGCACTTCGCTTATGTTGTTGCTTGATCATCCAAGAAGGCTTAGTACCGATATTGACATTATTGTGGAGCCAGGCACTGATATTGATGAGTATATTCGAAGGGCAGGAGAGATTTTTCCTTTTGTGGATGTGCAAGAACATGTTCGTGTTGGTAAGAACAATATAGAAAAGAGACATTTCCGATTTAAATATCATTCTCCGAGAAGCGCACGTGATGTTACGATATTGCTGGATGTGCTGTTTGAGGAGTTACAGTATAAGACAATGGTGGAGAGACCGATAAAAAATGAATTGCTATTGACAGAAGGAGAAGATCTGTCTGTTTGTATTCCTGATATAAATGGAATTCTTGGAGATAAGCTGACAGCATTTGCACCACATACAACAGGCATTCCTTTGGGTGTGAATAAGGAATTGGAAGTGATCAAGCAGTTGTATGATTGCGGTTCGTTATTTGATGCCATGACAGATTACGGAGAAGTAAGAATAGCCTATGAACGTATTGTCCGAGCTGAGATGGGATACAGAGGTCTTGCAATTTCACCGGAAGAAGTTTTGAAGGATACGATTAGTAGCTGTTTATGCATTGCCAGCAGAGGGATGTCGGAAGAAGGAGATTATACATATTTTAAAGATGGTATTTCCAGAATTAGAAATCATATTTTGGGCGGGAAGTTCAGCGGGGAAATTGCTGGAGCGTATGCGAGCAGAGTAATGTATCTTGCGGCGGCTATATTGACAGGACAAGAGAAAATACAGAGCATTAAAGATGCAGCAGCATATTCCGGACAGAAAATGGAGATTGAAAAACCGAAGCGATTCTCTTATCTGCGCATTGTCGATTCGGTTTCCTATGGATACCTTATAGAGGCAATAAGATTGTTGCGAGATGCAGAGCTTCTGTTCAGACCGTTTAAGATCAAGAGCTTTAAAGCTTAATTTTGATGGTAAAGATAAATGCGACAGCTCCTAATCAAAGAGGACGACAACTAATAAGAATACTTTATAGAAAAAATTAATTATATTAATTATGCTAATCCTCAAAATTGTGGTAGTATTAGAATAGATAATCACAAGGAGGATTCCCAATGAGTACAGTAAAACGCGTTTATGTAGAAAAGAAATCTCCGTATGCCGTTCAGGCAAAAGAACTTGCCGGCGAGATCAGAGGCTATCTCGGGATCAAGACCATCACCAATGTGAGGGTGCTGATCCGGTATGATATAGAAAATATTTCCGAAGAAACTTATCGGAAGGCTTTGGGAACCGTGTTTTCCGAGCCTCCCGTAGACGATGTGTACGAGGAAAGCTTCGACTTAAAGGGCGGCGTAGCTTTCAGCGTAGAATTTCTGCCGGGCCAGTTTGACCAGCGGGCGGATTCTGCAGAGCAGTGTGTGAAGT
>CAKSAI010000262.1 GCA_934434905.1 uncultured Lachnospiraceae bacterium
TACCTAGAAAGAGGGATTGTTTATATGGAATATTATGTGATAGATCTGAAAAACTGCATATTACATCACGCGGGAAAGTCCAAATTTACAGAAAAGTGGATTCATTACGCACGCACCCACCACGAGACAATCTTGTACGTCATCATTGACGGTGCGCTTTTCTTAAAAGTTAATGACGAGAAATTGGCGCTCCAATCTGGCGACGTCTTTCTTATGAAGCCCGATGCCCCACATATCGGTTATAAAGCTTCCGAGGTTTCCTATTTCTGGATCCACTGTATCTGTGGCACTCTGGACATACTAGATGAAGCGGAGGCGTATCATTTTCTTGAAAACAACAACGATCCGGATAAGATCCTGTTTCCCTGCCATTTTCATTTGCATGACATTGAAAAATTCCTGATTCTTATGAACCAGCTTGTTCACTATACCCTGGAAGATTATAAGAACCCTATTATTTCATACCTTTTTTGCGCTTCACTTATTGAACTATCGAACCAAATCAAAAGTTCCACACAAATCGAACGATTTAAAAGCCGCCGCTTTCAGGAAATTGTTGCCTATATCCATGCTAACTTCAAAGAAGACCTAAAGGTACGCGCACTGGCAGAGCAGTTTGAATACAACGAAAAATATCTTGGGCGGCTTTTTAAAAAGTATTTTGGAATGACCACCGTGGAATACATCAACAATATCCGTCTGGAATACTGTGCCCTCAAGCTTGCGGAGACGAATGATACCGTTACCGCTATTGCTCACGATGGAGGATTCAAAAATGAATTTTATTTTATGAAATGCTTCAAAAAACGGTATAGCGTATCGCCATCCAACTACAGAAATGCTTATCACCTGCAGAATATAACTAGATATTAATTGGTTTGGCATGCTTTTATGATGTGACGTGTTTTGGATCAATAAAACATGTTTTTTAAAAAAGGATACCGCGTATCGGCAGATTTCTGTCAATATGCAGTATCCTTTTTAAGCCCCTTACGAGCAAGCTCGACAAATCAGTTTGCTGACGCCTGCGTAGCTAGGAATAGCCATAATTTATTTCATGTGTTTCTCCAGCATCTGCTTCTCAAAGTTCAGAAGGAACGCTGCTTCCTCATCAATCCTCTCCTCTGTGGGATTCGGCACAAGGTCTCTCCATGTCTTGATATCTCGGCCTACCTCTCCGCCCATCATCACGAATGGTTCCGACACAATACGACCCTTGTAGTTGATATCTGCCAGTGCACCAAAGATCTCATCCCAGTTAAGATGACCTCTGCCGGGAGCCATGCGGTTGTTCTCTCCGGTGTGGAAGCTGGTCAGCCGGTCACCCACCAGACGAATTGCATCCCCGATGGATACTTCTTCAATATTCATATGATAGGTGTCCAGCAGCACACCAATATTGGGGCTGTCGATATCGTTGACATAGTCCAGGGCTTCTCTTGCTGTATTGATGATACAGCCCTCGAAACGGTTTACCGCTTCTACGCAGTAGGTAACACCGTAATCCTCCGCTGTCTTTACAATTTCACGCATGCTGGCCTTGCTGCGCTCCGTGAGTGCCGTCTTGTCATCCACAATATAATTGGGCGAACCCCAGCCGGCATAGCTGACACCGGATAAGAGCGTTCCGTCCATAACGCCGATCTTCTTTACGATATTCTGCAGGTATTCAATACCTCCCCGACGAACACTTTCGTCTGCGGATGACACATCATACCGCGGATCCAGCCCCAGGCTGTATGTCAGCTCGACGCCACATTCGTCTGCCACCCTTTTCAGATGGCGGAGCTTATCATCGCTCATCTCAAGCAACGGCTGCGCCTGAAACTCCAGGATATCAAAGCCGATATCCGCTACCTTGCGAATATACTTCTCATGATCCGCGTCCCAGTTTTTCTCCCAGAAATTCATAAAAATACCAAGCTTGTTCATTTTCGTTGTCCTCCTTTAATTAAATTCTGTCTACGTTGTAGCCCAGATATTTCTCCAATGCTTCCTTGGCGATCTCTGCCACATTGCCCTTAGTCACACACACATGATGGCGGAAACCATTGGTTCCCATATACGCCAGCATCTGCTCTATATTTTTCCTCTCAAGCACGATGCCGGAGCCGAAGAATGCCTCCTCAATGGCATCATCGGTAAGCGTTCCCTCTGTGACAAATCCACATAGCTTTCCATTTTCCGTCCGCATGCTGGCCACCGTTACCGGGCCTGTAGCGATCTTGACTTTATTGACGCCCACACCGGTTCCCTCGCCGAAGCTCTTCTTAAACATCAGATGCTCAATGGTTTTACCCTTGCCTTCCGCCATGGAGATTGGAATCGGTCCGCAGTGGAACAGGATACACTTATCGGGATCCTTACCGAAATTATTGTTCACATCCAGAAGCATGGTCGGATGGGCTGCCGCCAGAGTGATGGCTCTGGTCATCACTGTGTTATTGACATCCAGTTCGCAGGAAGCCGCAATTCCACGCTCGTTCAGGTCGCAGAGAATCAGACATGGGGCAATGCCAAGCTGTGTCTCGAATTCGTTCCAGCAGCGAAGGGCAATTCCCTGCAGGTCGTATTCCGCGATCAGATCGTCCACCACTACACCAAGCTTCGCAATGGTGCAGAGCTTCTCGGCCGGATAGGAACCGAAATCGGTGATCGCCAGGTAATCCTGCTTCTTCGCTTCCATTCGCTCCTCATCCACATGCTTGATCCGTTCGAAAACCTCGGAAAGATCGATGGTCTCAACATTGATTCCTACATTCTGCATGGCGATCTCATCAAAACGGACCGTCTTAAATGCAGTAGTCCTGGCACCGATAGCGCCGATGTTGAAGTGTTTCATTCCGGCTACCACACGGCAGATACCGGCAAACTTGTACAGGTGCTCCTGAAACTCTTCATCCAGAGGATTGCAGGCAAAAGGCGGGAAGATCGTGTAGTTCAGTTTATGCTGGCGCAGCACGTTGCACATGGCCAGTTTCCCGCACAGGGCATCCCGCCGATGAGCAAAATCCATCTTTCCCGGCTCATCACGGTAAGCCTCCACCAGAATCGGCACCCCACAGTTTTCAAGTGCTGCCACCGCGCCATTCTCATCCCCGAAATTCGGAAGGCAGAGGATCACCCCATGGTACTTGCCCCTGTTCTCCTCCAGGAACTGGGCGTATCGCTTCCCTTCTACGATGGTCTCAACCGCTCCGTAGCGCCCTACGGACTCCGGCGGCATGATGTAGTCGTATCCTGCTGCCTTCACCGCCTGAGCCAGTTCCTCCCTTGCTCCCGCAATCAGCTCCCCCGGGAAAAATCCACGGTTTCCGAAATACAGTGCAAATGTGATCTTTGTTTTCATAGTTACCTCCTTTTTATCTGAGCGTTCTTCCAAGAGCACTGCGCTCTACTTGAACGTTCAAGTAGTTTATATAAAAGAAAGTTCTTTTTAAGGAACTTTCTCTTTTTACATTTTATTTGCCAAGTGGACTGCCACAAGCGCCCGGACTATTTTCCTGTCGCCGGACATTCCTTCGTCGTATCTCTCACCGCCAGCTTCACCGGGATCACAACCTGCGTCTTTTTGGCGGATTTCTTCTGAATCAGGTTCATGATTGCCTCCACTACATTCTCAGCCATCTTTGTCTTGGGTGTGATAACAGTTGTCAGCCTGCAGGGAAGCTTCAGCTTCGACTGGATTCCGTCAAACCCCACCACCGAGACATCCTCCGGTACGCGTATTCCCATACTGGTAAGCTGCGAAACCGCTTCCCAGGCAATCATGTCGCTGAAGGCAAAAATGGCTGTATAACCACCCCTGCTTATTCCTTCCGTAAGTACCGGTTCAAGATTCTCCCCGAAGGGGCTGACTTCATAGATCAATTCCTTCCGGGTCGACACGCCTGCGTCCCGGAGAGCCGCCTGATAGCCTTCCATCCTCTCTCTGGCAGAAGAGATATTCCGAGAACCGCCCAGGTGCAGAATCCTCTCATGGCCAAGGGACAACAAATATTGAGCTGCAATGTATCCGCCCTGATAGTCATCCCAAACCACATAATTCATATCCTTTCCCGGGAACCGCCTTCCCAGCAACACGCAGGGAATGCCTTCCTGCTCAAGAAGCCGGAAGATATCTTCGCCCCGCTGCGTGGGACATATGATAAATCCATCTACCTTATGGCTGATGGCGGTCAGTACCGCCTTCTTCTCCTTAACCGGATCCTCATTGGTATTCATGATGAACATGCTGTAACCCATCTCATCCAGCAGCACCTCCATCTCACGCACCATAATTCCAAACAGCGGGTTGGAAATATCACTGACAAGAACTGCGATGGTGCTCGTCACACCGGAGCGCAGGCTGCCTGCCAGCGTGTTCTTGATGTAGCCCATCTCCTCCGCCGTCTTTTCGATCAACTGGCGGGTAGCCTCGGAAATGTCGGACTTTCCATTTAAAGCACGAGACACTGCATTTACGGAATATCCCGTCCGCTTTGCGATATCTTTGATTGTAACCCTGGTGTGTCTTCCCTGTTCTTCCACTGTACGATCCCTTTCCGGTTTTGCTTGAACGTTAAAGTAATTATAAAGGACAACCTTGGAAATGTCAAGGGGTGTTTTTATACGCTATAGCCCTCGTTTCTGATAAGTGCCTACAGAAATCTTTCCATAAAGGTTGCCGGAGTCATTATCTCCGGTTTCTCAATATTAATGTCTGAGAAATCTTTATCCCCGGTAATCAGTATATCCACATCTTCAATAATTGCAGTATACAGTACCGGAT
>CAKSAI010000263.1 GCA_934434905.1 uncultured Lachnospiraceae bacterium
GTATTTCCAACAAGCCCTGTTTCACTGTCCACTTTGCTTTTTCCATCCAATGGATTCAGTGCATAAACTGCCTGGCTGGCCCCTTCATCCGCCAGCTTGATCCACAAACGCATAAAGGTAGAACTCTGTCCATAGCAAATATAGACATTGTCCTCAAGCTGCTTCACTTCCTTGGGGCTACTCAGACTATTTGATTGATTCACCATAGCATTTGCAATCTCTGCATTCTGCGAAGCCTCACGGATAACAACCCGGTAGCTTCTGATATCGTCGCCTTTCTCCACCTCGATATTGGCTGTGACGCTTCCATCGCCCTGCTTTGCCTTAGCTGCAACATTGGAATCTTTCAGAGAAATAACGGCTGTTCCGGTCTGATCCACCAGCGGGATTTCCTTTCCATTGACTCTCAGGGTGCTTCCCTCATTGACCGTCAGAGTAAGCTGCGCCTTCTGGGTTCCCGGCGCTACCACCATCTCATAATCGGAAATTCCGTTATTCAGTTCGTTGTCGAAGCTTCCGCTTCCACTCATCTTCGTCAACCATGTACTGGCCTTTCCAATGGCGATGAGATACCCCAGGTCATTGGTGAGATAAATCGTCCCGTCCGGTCCCCAGATCGGCATGGAAGCGTTATACTGCTGCCACTGCGTAGTCAGGGAAGAGAAATCCACCAGTTCTCCCTCCGTCTGTCCGGGAGCATCCTTCATCAGCACAACGCTTCCCGGATTATTGTAATAGCTGGTAAATACATACACACAGTTATTAGCCGTATCCGCCACCAGGCGCAGATCCCGAAGGGTCGCATACCGTGGGGAGTTCCGTTCATTTAGCGGTTGCTTCACCCGGTAGATGAGGCTCAGGTCATTCGTATCAAACACTGCCAGGCAGGTACTATCTCCTACATACAGACGATTCTTGTAGATAACCGGCGTAGCTGTACATGTGCTTCCGAAGCTGTCAGTGCACTCCTTTTCACCTACAATCTGGCTCTTTCCACTGCCAAAGCTTCCATTCGTGGCATCATATTCCACCTGATAGAGTCTGCCATTGGTGTCTGTAAAATAAATGCATTTTCCGTCATAGGCCACAGAGCTGCGGATGCTGCGGCTATAATCTTCCGGACTGATATCATAGCGATCCACGATCTCTCCATTGGAGCGGTTCGTGGAATATACGCGTCCGCCCTCGCCACCGTAAACCAGATAGTCCCCAATGATCGCTGCGCCGGCCCAGTAATACCCAGTGTAATTTTTTTTGCTTCCGCAGTAGACAAGCTCTGCCTCCTGTTTCCAGAGTATCTTTCCATCTGCCATGTTGACTGCAAAATAGCATCCTGTCCTGCCGCCCGGTGCCACAGTTCCGCCATAGATAATACCGTCCGCATAATTCAGCGGCGTCAGTCCCTGGGTGCCGGATTCCATGGACTCTGTCACCCACAGAGAATTCAAGTCTGCATCAAAGGCTTCTACCGTAAGTCCCTCCTGCACAACGATCATGTCTCCCGCTGTCTGCAGGAAGTAACTGTACCCATTCCCGCCGGCCATTTTCTTTTCTTTGACGATTTCTCCGGTAGCCGGATCAATTTTCTTGATCGTATACTCCTTGGAACTTGTTCCGCCTAATGCTCCTACAATATAGATAAAACCATTCAAAAATACCGGATTTGTCACCTCGTGTATATAGCTGGTTCCGATATGCGTTGCCCACTTGGTGTAGACATCCTCGCCAAGGCTGATGGGAAGACCGTTCGCCACAGCCGGATCCTCCGTTATTGCCATGTTGTAGGTCTCTGTCCAGGTAAATCCTTTGTTGTTCTCCGTCGTACTGGTGCCGGATGCGTGCAGTGTCTGCGGGCACAGCCCCAGCAGCAGGGTCACGGCAAGCACCAATGATGCCAGTTTCTTTTCCCATGCTTTTCTTTTCAATGTCTTCATTTTCCTTTCTTTCTCCTTCTTTTCTCCGTAGACAAAAGCTTTTCTTGTACGCTCGCCACAGAATATTTATTTATATATCAAAATACGTTACCGATAGATACCGTATTTAATTTTCACCCGCTCTACCCTGCGGATCATCCGCTTTCCAAACAGAAACATAAACAGTGCTGCCGTAGCTGCATGAGCCGCGTCATAGGATGCTCCTGAGATATACAGTGCCTTCAAGGTCTCAAGGCTCACCGGCGCTCCGCCGGGGATCGCCGCCGTAGTCACCATGGCGCAGATGTTCATGATTCCTCCATATATAATAAATATGGTAAAGAACGTAAACACCGTCAATGTAACCGAGTCCACCGGCAGACGCTTGTGCTGCAGTGCCACGCCCAGCAGCAGTCCCAAAGCGCCAAAAACATACAGCCGCCATCCGAAGAAGGTCGTATCCTCGCCTGGAAACAGAAGATACGATATATAGGCGGCCAACAGTGCAAATAGAATACACAGCACCGGTCCCAATATTACCTTGAAATCTCCGGATTTTTGCTTTTCTACAGGTTGCTGCTTATGCATGGCATTCGCAATGGACACCTTGTTGAAGCACAGCCCGGCCAGAAAGCCCAAAAGCCCCCAGCAAAACATCTGCCAAGACGTCCAGGCCCCATGTCCCTGGTAAAAATTCAGGACAAATCGGGCAAGTGCGCCCACCAGAAAGCCTGCCTCCGGCCCCAGGGAAATTCCGGCAATGATCACCATGGCACTCCCTGCCTTGATGGGAATGGTCATGTAAAACACCATACTGATGCACACGGTAAGCGCCGCCATCGCCGCGATCAGCACGATCTCTCTGGCCTTGGGCTTACGCCGCTCAAACACCATAAAGAAAGGGATCATCGTATAGCTCAATATGATTGCCCCCAGCAGCAGATACCGGCTGTTGCCGAACAAGCCGGCAGCCAGAGCAAGCGTAAGCGGTATACATACAAAGATCAGAAGCGCCGCCACCCGGGTTCTTCTCCGTTGTGCTGCCTCATATTGGCTTAAGTCAAAGCCTCTGCACAATGCTCTGCCACCTCCTTTACGGTAACTGCCTTCGGAAACCACTGTCTTGCAACACGATTTGCCACCGTGGTATAGAAGCTGTTCCCTGAGAAGAACTGTACCGGCGTATCCAATGCCACGATCTCTCCATGGAAGAAGAGGCCGCAACGGTCAGCATATTCGGCACAAAACTCGATATCGTGGGATACCATCAATATTGTCACGCCTGATTTCTTCAAATCCCCCAGCAATTCCGCCAGCTTCTGTTTAAAGAAGGGATCCAGCCCTTTGGTTGGTTCATCCATCAGGAGGATCTTCGGCTCCTGCAGCAGCACCTTTCCCAATGCCAGACGCTGCTGTTCACCGCCGCTCAGATCATAGGGATGCGTCTCCCGCAGCTCCACAAGCTCCATCTGTGTCAGCATGCTCTCCACACGCCGGATCCGCTCCTGATCGGAGAGCCGGAAGGAATACAAGGCCTCCAGCAGTTCCTCCTCCACGGTAATCTCCGTGAACATAGCCTGCGGATTCTGGGGAAGCATGGACAGGCAATGGTTGAACAATACTCCCTCGTTCTTCTTTTCCACCCGGATTCCGTCTGCCATGGCATAGCCGCGGTAGGGCTTTATAAGTCCGCACAGCGCCTTCAATGTCGTGCTTTTTCCAACACCATTTCCGCCCAGCAGACAGAGCCATTCGCCCCGTTCCACCTTAAGGCTTACACCTCTTAGGATATCACTCCCGGTGCGCTGATAACGAAACCATAAATCTTCGATATAAATGGCATATTCTTCCGGCTTTCGCTTTCTGTGTGATCCTTCCGGGGCATGTTTGATCGGCTCCGGCTCGCTTGCGGCTGCCCGGATGTCGCCTGTACCTGAATCCTCCGGGTGAATCGGCTGCTTAAAACATTCCCGCTTTCCCGCTGCTTCGGACGCCTCTTCCAGCCGTGGAGAAAGAAGCCCCTCCAGCCACAGTCTCCCCTCCCGCACAGACAACGGGCACTCGCTCTTCTGCTCCGATGACGGGCACTCACCCTTCTGCTCCGATGGCGGACAGTCTCCCTTCTGCGCCAGCAGAGAATAGAGCTTTGCCACAGAAGGCAGGCCATGGAACATATCGTTTTTTTTCTCCCCCAAGGCCAGAAATGTCGCCACTTTCCTTGGCGTATCATGGATCAGAATCCGCCCCTCTTCCATAACCACAACACGATCCACCATAGGGAAGATTTCCTCCAGCCGATGTTCCGAGATCAGAATGGTAGTTCCCAGTTCCCGGTTGATCTTCTCCAGCGTATGGAGAAAATCCGAGGCTGCGATAGGATCCAACTGTGCGGTGGGTTCATCCAGGATCAGCAGTCTGGGCTGCAATACCATGATGGAAGCCAGATTCAATAACTGCTTCTGACCGCCGGACAGTTCCCGGATATCCTTCTCAAACCAGGTCTGCATTCCGAAGAAGCTTGCCATCTCCGCCACCTTCCGCTTCATTGTCCCGTTGTCATAGCCCAGACTCTCAAGCCCGAAGGCCAGCTCATGCCACACCTTATCCGTCACGATCTGATTATCCGGATTCTGTTGTACAAAACCGATGTCGCCGGCACTCTCCCGATCCTCAAGCTCCTCTACCTTCGTTCCAAAACAAAGCACCTGGCCCTCCATGCGTCCGTATGGGATCAGATTCTTTTTCAACTGACGAAGCAGAGTGCTTTTTCCACAACCGGATTTGCCGCAGATCACGGTAAACTCCGAAGGGCGGATTACAAGATCTATATTTTTGAGTGCCTCCCGCTCGCATCC
>CAKSAI010000264.1 GCA_934434905.1 uncultured Lachnospiraceae bacterium
GAACATGAAGAATCAGGTGCTGGCGGAACAGCTGCTGGCTTATATGGGGATCCAGCCGACGATTACCGAGGAGTACCGCGACCTTATCAAGCAGGGCAAGGTGCTGGCTCAGAGCGTAGAGGTCGGAGCGGTGATCGAGCCGGGTGCGGCAGTGGAACTTACCGTCAGTCAGGGCAGCAAACCCTTCCAGATGCCAAATGTAACGGGCATGACCGAAGATGCGGCGAAGGCGGCACTGTCTGAACTGAAACTCGCTGTTTCGGTGGAATATACTTATGATGAAAATGTGGCCGAGGGTGCAGTGATCTCACAGGATATTGCCGAAGGCAGCGATGTGACGCGAGGTACGGAAATCAAACTGGTGGTTTGCAGCCACGACGCGCTTGTGACAGTGGAGGGCGTGAGTGGAAAGAACTTTGATGAGGCAAAATCCGCGCTGGAAGCCCAGGGATTGAGCGTACAGAAGAATGAGGTATACAGCAGCGTATATGAGTCTGGAACAGTGATCGAGCAGCTGCCTGCGGCAGGTTCCATGCAGGTGGCCGGAACGACAGTGGTGTTGACCGTCAGCAAGGGTGAGGATCCGGCAGTGGTCAAACAGCGTCAGGAGGCGGAACGACAGGAACAGGAAAACGGCGGCGCGCGGACATGGCACTGGTCCGACTGGAGCACTTCTGTCCCGGCCGGCACGGAGTCGGAACACCGCACAGAGTACAGTTACCGCACCTATGAGACAACGACTTCCAATGAAGCCAGTATGCCCGGCTGGACGCAGACCAGTGCAAGCACATCCTGGGGCAGTTGGGGCGCATGGAGCGCCTGGAGCGAAACTGCGGTGGCAAGAAGTGACTCTACAGATGTTGAGTCGAAAACACAATATCGCTATCAGGATTTGGAGACTGGATCAGGTCAATCGGTTCCTTCTGGATGGACAGAGACTGGATCATCTCAATCTTGGGGGTCTTGGGGGAGTTGGAGTGAATGGTCGGAGACTAACCCAGGCGGAAATACTGACAGTAGAGAAGTAGAGCAACGTACGGTTTACATTTACTATTATTTCCTTTGCCAGCACTGTGGTTCTCATAATCCGTATTGGAACACATGCTCAAACTGTGGGGCAACAGATGGGGATATGATGCGAGATCGAAGACATCTTTATTCCACTACATCTTATGACAATGCTGGACTTCAGTCGTATGGAAACGGGAAATATATAACCTATGCATTTGATGATGGACCATGGTTTAAATGGGATGATGATACAAATGTGAGAACACAGTATCGTTACCGAGAACGTCAGATGGTGACGACCTATACCTATTGTCGCTGGGGCGACTGGTCCGGCTGGTCGGATACGGTGTATAGCGAGAGTTCGACCCGTCAGGTGGAGGCCAGGACGGTATATCGTTACCGTACCCGCTCTCAGGTCTACACCTATACCTATGAGCGCCGCAGTGAGTGGTCGGAGTACAGCACAACGCCGGTGGCGAACAGTGCGGGCATTGAGGTGCGAACCAGAACACAGTATCGCTATAAGATCTACGATTAAAAAGAAGAAGCTCCGGCGGCACAGGCCGCCGGAGCGGGAGAGCAGAGAGAGGCTGAGCGGAGATGAGCTATTACCTGCGGGTATTTCAGAGTAACAGAATGCGGGATATATGTCTGGGACAGACGGAAGACCTGAGCGGCCTGTGTGCAGATAGGCTGACGCGGCCTATGCTGGTTCGCACGGAGCAGGGATATATGCTGCACAGCCGCGGCGGAGAGCAGGAGATCCGGGAGGGTGACTGTTTTCAGCTGGGCAGGGACATACTCTGCCTGCTGGTCTGGGAGGAGCATACGCCGCTGGCGTCACTGCTGTTGGAAGGCTTGGATGAGGTCTATATCGGCAGAGAGGGAGATTGCGGACTGCGTCTGCCCAGCCGGGAAACACCTGCTTCTGACCTGACACTGACCTCCCGGCGGCACGCTTTGCTGCGCCGCACAATAGACGGCTGGTACATCAGCCCCATCAAGCAGGAGGCCGCCGTCTATTTGAACGGCAGCCAGCTTCAGAGCAGAGACCGGCTGGCTGACGGAGACTCGATTTGTCTGGGCAAGTATACGATCACCTTCAACGATGGACGGTTATGTGCGGAGGCAACGCCTTATCTCGGCTTGCATACCGAATCCCGGGTGGAGCAGAAATCCGGGCGTTCCCAACGTGAAGAACATCAGCCGCCGTCCTTTAACCGCAGCCCTCATATCCGCACGAAAATGCCGACGCACGAGCTGCGCATTCCCCAGATGGAACACATCGGCTCAAAGCCGGAGATCAATTGGCTGACCACGCTGCTCCCACCTGCATTGATGGCTGTGATTACTGGCGTTTCAGCGGTATTCCTTGGCCGATCCAGTATGTTCATCATGCTGCCGATGACCTGTATGTCGGCGGTGGTGGCTATTCTCAATTACCGTGCGCAGAAGAAAAAGTTTTTCCGCCGCAGTGAGGAGGTTCAGCAGAATTATAATGCTGCTCTTGCAGAGGAGCAGAAGATCATTGATGATGTAAAGCAAAGAAGCCTGCGTATTTTACAAGGCGAGTTCCCGACCCCGGAGACCTGTGCGCGTGCGATCGAACAGCTGGAACCAACGCTTTGGCGTGTCCGGCCGGATGAGGAGTCGTTTCTTGAATTGCGGCTGGGAACCGGAACGGTGCCCAGCCCGATCACGATTCGTCCCGGTGCCGGGACGCTTTCAAAGGAGGTTCAGGAACTGTGTGCGCAGGCGGCACGCCTGCACGATGCCCCGGTGACAATTCCGCTGATGGAATATCCTGTGGTAGGCATTGCTGGTGACCCGGTCCCTATGCGCAATGCGCTTCGGAGCATTGTGATGCAGACTGCAGCCAACCACAGCTATGAGGAGGTCAAGATCATTGCCTTCCTCTCGCAGGAAGAACTGAATCAGTGGGACTGGCTGCGCTGGCTGCCCCATGCACAGGATAACGGTCGGCAGCAGCGCTATCTGGCGGCAGATCAGAAGTCGATTACTCAGTTGTGTATGGAGTTTGAAGAGATCCTGAATGCCCGTCTCAGCCCGGTGAAGAAGGCTGGGAGCAGTACACAGGCGCATCTCCTGTTTCTGGTGGGAGATACGGATCTGATCGCACGGCAGACATTGATGAGTATTTTGCTTACAGCAGATCCGGCGCTTCACTCCACCGTGATTTTTACCTCCCGCTCCAAGGGGCAACTGCCTTCTGGCTGTACGGCTATCATTGAGACTGATGGCGGTGAGGAATGCTGGTATCCCACCCAGGACAGCAGCGATACACACAGCTACCGTGCAGATACATGGCAGTTGGACAGCTGTGCGCGGCTGGCGCGCCGTATGGCGGCGGTTCGGCTCGCAGAGGGCGCAGCTGCCCGGGAACTGCCGCGCAGTGTAACATTTCTGGAAGGCTACGGTGTCCACCGGGTAGAGGAACTGCACATAGAGAACCGCTGGAAGAAGGAAGGGGTAGAAAAATCGTTGGCTGTCCCCGTGGCTGTGCGGGAGAATGGTGAGACATTCCGCTTCGACATCCATGAAACGGCTCATGGCCCTCACGGTATGGTGTCCGGCACTTCAGGATCGGGCAAGTCGGAGATGGTACAGTCCTGGATTTTGGCTATGGCACTGCAATATCCGCCGGATCTGGTGGCATTTGTCATTGTGGACTTTAAGGGCGACGGTCTGTTGGCACCATTTCGGAAACTACCTCATCTGGCGGGTACGATCTCCAATCTGGATCACAATGCTCAGCGAAACGGTGTGGGTTTGGAGGCAGTATTCGTACACAGGCAAGAGTTGTTGGCGCGGACAGGAGCGCATGATGCAACGGATTATATCGCAAAGTATCGGCACGGTGAAGTAGATGAGCCAATGCCTAACCTTATCTTAGTGGTGGATGAATTTGCTGAGGTCAGAACACTGCACCCGGAGTTTGTGCCTATTGTAGATCGCATTTATACCGTGGGGCGGTCACTGGGGGTCCATATCGTTACCCTGGCACAGGATATGGCCAGTGCCGGTACGGATAAAATTAAGGCCAACAGTAATTTCAGATGGTGCTTACAGGTGATGACCCCGGATTCAAGCCGGGAAATGCTGGGTACAGCTGACGCCTTTACTATGCCTAAAAATCCAGGGCGGGGCTACGTCAAGGTTGGCGATTTTGAGGTTTATGAAAAAGTGCAGTCCTTCTGGAGCGGTGCCCCGTATGACCCGGATCATCATTCGGAGCAGGATGCACAGCCCCAGATTTCCAAGGTGGAACTGGGTGGAGAGAGAACTGCGCTGACCGGTCAGGTGAAGCAAAATAATAAGGCCGCAAGAGAGACTGAGATCAGTGCGGTAATTCGCTATATCTGCGATTATGCCGAGAGAAATGGGATTCCGAGACCGCGGCAGCTTTGGCAGGCGGCGATTGGACGGGAATTAGTTTTGGAGGATATTGAACCGGAAGATGATGGCGGTGCACGATATGTGTTTACAGTCGGTCTGGTGGACAATCCTGCAGAGCAGGCGCAGTATCCGCTGTCGTTCCAACTGGAGCAGTGCGGCAGTGTCGCATTGAACGGTGGCCCGGAAACCGGAAAAACAACCTTCCTGATAACGGCGATTTTGTCATTGGCCAGGCGTTATTCTCCCGATGAATTGGAGCTGTATCTGTTTGATTATGACAAGGATGCACTGAATTTGTTCCGGAATCTGCCTCACACCAAGGGGTGTACGGC
>CAKSAI010000265.1 GCA_934434905.1 uncultured Lachnospiraceae bacterium
GCATCACTGATGGCTTCAATCGTATTCTCCCCGCCGGTCGCTTTCACCGTAACCTGATAGTCTCCAAGCTCTAAACCGAACGCTGACAAATCATAAGATGTAGCAGTCGTTTCTGCTTTCTTTTCACCATCCACATAGACTTCATAATTGGTCGCATTCTCTACTGCATTCCAGCTCACTGTATTCCCAGAGATGGAAATGACTGGTTTTGCAAGCTGGATTTGCTCTGCATATTCGGTCCATGCATAATTACTTTCGCAGATAAATTTCGCTTGTACGATATCAATAGTTCTGCCATCTTCGCCTTTAAATGTTCCTCCGATTTCTAATATGGAACCCTCTTCAAATTTATAGGTTGTTCCCAAAGCATTCGTTAATTGAATGTAATGCACATTTCCCCAGCCGGCTAAAATTGCATAATCGATCTCTTTATATACGTCCACCATATAGCGCAGTTCCGTCCCGTTCAACTTCACATAACCATCTATCGGCGCATACTTTTGAGCATCACTTAATCCGTTAAACTGTATGTAAATTACATTCGCTGTTCCCGCCGTCCCATCCGGTGTCAGTGTCACTTCTGTCTCCCCGGTCGCCTTCGCCGGCATCTGTACCATGCCAAGCATCAGCACCATACACATAACCATAGCCAACGCTTTCTTCACATTGGTAAGATATCTCTTTCCACTTGAATTTCGTTTCATAAATGCTCCTTTCCATCGCGCAATACCCGACTTCTGATTGCTGCACCTAATCCACCCTGGATCATTAACTGACTGCTTGCCTCTGCTCCTTCGTATGCCACCCAGGTAGTTCCGTTGTACTGCAGAACATATTCTGCGACCCTGATTCCAACATCTCCGCACTTAAACGTGCCTGTAATTTTTATCTTGTCGCCGCTTACCGGCGTTCTGCCTGGCTGGATACAGAACATGTTGGAAGCCCAGGTCGTCTGTGCATTGATTGCAAGCTTAACACCGTTGTACAGGATTCCTTCTGTCTCTAAGATGGAATCTGAAGCAAAGGATGCCCATGCGCTGACTCCTGTGCCCGCGCTCAGATTTAAGTAAATGGCACTGGCATTTGTATAAGCGCTTTCTACGCCTGTAATACGGATCAGATCATAATCCCCTTCTTCGTATATCACCCAGGTAGTTCCGGTGTATTGAAGCGCATACTCTGCAACCTTGATTCCGACATCGCCGCACTTAAACATTCCTGTGATTTTCAATATATCACCGGCCACCGGCGTCCTGCCGGGCTGAATACAAAACATATTTTCTACCCAGGTCGTCTGTGCATTGACTGCAAGCTTAACACCGTTGTACAGGATTCCTTCTGTCGTCAAAGCAGAATCCGAGGCAAAAGACGCCCATGTACCAACTCCCGTGCCTGCACTCAGATTCAGGTAAATTGCAGATGCATTCGTATTCCCGTCGATTCCGGTAATCGTGATATCCTTGTATTCCGGTTCCGTATTCTTCATATTCCTTACAGAACCGAGCACTGCAGTAATATCCCTTCCCTGAGAATCACCGAGGCTAGAATTATTACTTGTATACATGGCTATCTGTAAACCGCTGATGTAATCTTTGCCCGGATCATTCTTCAGGCTGGCACGTGGAATGGTAAGTTCATTCCATCCCGCCTTCAGATCCTTAAATTCCATCATAACGCCTGTTCCATTATACTCAAAGACCTGCAGCCTCTTTACATTTTCATCCAGCTTGATACGAAGTACAAGATTATCGATCTCAGACTTCTGTACCGTCTGTGGGAATCTCAGGATGAATCCGGCACACACATACCCGTGCTTCAGCGCCAGTCTGATACCTTCCTCCTCGGAATCGTAGGATGCCTTGAAGGAATCGCTCTCATACCACTGCTGTCCGCCCTCTGCATTCGCTCCATTGTTCCACACAAGCTTGGTATACCCCTCGTCAAAGTCTGCTATGTAATCCTTCTCCAGCAGCAGATCCTGTATCTGATAATCGGACCATTCGGAATCGGCTGTTGTCTGATTGTCACCAATCGCCTTCATGCGGTATTTTACCAGAATCTGCTTACCGATGAGTTCTGCGGGCTTAACGCTTACTGCGGATTTATCAATGTCATACTCCGTCCCATTGATCTCTATCTTGTATCCTGCTGCCCCTGACACAGAGGTAAAGGATACCGTTCCATCCTGATAGGTAAGCACCGGTACATTTAAAAACTCAAGGTTACTGTATTTTACTGCATCAGATGCAGCATCCAAATAAATCTCTTTGTCGCTCTTCGCCACGACCTTGATGCTGTATATGCCATTTGCAAGCCCTGCAACGGAGTAGCTGGTGGAAGTCTGATTTCTCTTCCATTCATTATTGACATATACATCATAGGAATCCGCATGCTCCACTGCTGTCCATTTTACCGTGGTATCTTCTACGGTAAGCACCGGCTTATCCAGCGCCTTCGCATAATGGATCTTGCCCAGGCTGATATTGGCTGTCTTGGCAGGCACATTCACGGTTGGCCCGTATTCTGCATTATCGTAAAGAACGATCTGCAGACCTTCAAATGTGTTGCTTCCTACCGCTGCCGCAACCTTCCCGGCCGGGACGATGATCCGGTTCCACCCCACCTTAAGATCCGTTGTAGCATATATCGTGCCCTCCAGACCATACGGATAGAGTTTTAATGCCTTTACCGTATCATCCAGCTTGATATTGAGCACCAGATCCTTTCCGGCTTCCAGAGCTTTCCCCTGCGGGAACTTTACTACCATCCCGGAACATACGGCACCATACCTTGCTGTCACATCCATCTCTTCATTGGCAGCGTCATAATTTGCCGCAAAAGTGGCAAAATCATACCACTGCATACCACCCGGAGCATTTGCTCCGTTATTCCAGATCAGGTAGTTATAATACGCTTTATTGAACTCTGCCAGATAACCCTCGCTCACCCTCGCATTGATACATATCGTCAATTCCGAATCCAGGGTTGTTCTGCCATCTCCAAGGGCCTGAACCTTCAACAGTTCGCCGCCATGCAGCGTGTGGGAGTTCGACGCCACCGTATATGTCGCTTCATCCTCGTACACCAGATATTTTACGGCTCCGTCTACCGCATCCCAGGTCAGCACGTTGCCTTCCACCTTGACATTGGCAGGTGCATCCAGCCTCCGGATACTCGCGATATAATCAAGATACATCGTTGTCGCCGTACCCTGGTTTAATCCATTTTCTCCCTGTTCATTTCCATATAGGATAAGCTGTATACCGCTCATGGTGTCCTTGCTTCCCGCGTCCGCAAGAAGCGCCTTCTTCGGGATAATAATATCATTCCAGCCCGTTGTCACGGCCGTTGTCTTGTATATAAGCCCACTGCCGCCATATTGATAGAAAGCAACTGCTTTCACGGCACCATCCAGCTTCACCCGTACAATCAGATCATCCACCCCGGAGAGCTTTGCTGCCTTCGGGAACTTAATGACGCTTCCCGCACAGACATATCCCATAGTCATATCTACCCGGACTGTTCCCGTACCGGCCTCATACGTCACTTTATGGCTGTCTGATTCATACCACTGCATACCACCCGGAGCATTCGCACCATTATTCCAGATCAGATACTCATAATACGGACGGTCAAACGAAGCCAGATATCCTTCTGCCACGCTGCCATTTACGAGAATTGTCTTCTCGGAATCCACATAGAACTTATTATCCCCGGCTGCATATACCTGGAAGAGTTCACCACCCTTTATGGTGTAGGAGGTATCATTTACACTGTGCTTTTTGCCATCCTCCTCTACCACATATCCTTTGGCATTCGCAACCGCATCCCAGGTCAGTTTGTTCCCGGACAGCTTTAGATTCGTCGGTGCATCAAGCTGTACCGCCCTGGTTACCGTTCCGAGATATATCGTCATCTTTGTTCCCTGACCCTTGCCGTTGGTCGGCTTTTCGTTTGCATAGAACATCAGTTGGAAACCGCTGAAGCTGCCGGTATCGGATGCATCTCCTGCAAGCATATTCTTCGGGATTACCAGACTATTCCATCCCTCTTTGATGTCCGTTGTTTCCAGAAGAAGTGCCGGGCCGCCGTACTGATACGCTCTGACACACTTCACACTTCCATCTGATTTGAAGCGGATCACCACATGATCCAGTGAATCTGTCTCTGCTGCCTTAGGCAGACGCACAACAATTCCCGCCGCGACATAGCCTTGTGTCAGATCAAGACGCAGTGCTTTCTCCTTGTCATCATAGGCAGCTTCAAAGGAATCCGATTCATACCATTCCATACCGCCCTCGGCCCTTGCGCCGTTGTTCCATACCAGATACTGGTAATATGCTTCGTCAAACTCTGCCAGATAGCCCTCCTCCAGGGTATCGTTTACATAGATGGATTCGTCAGAATCCACGGTAAACAGGCCGTCTCCTTTTGCCCGAACCTTGAATATCTTATGCTTACCCAGAGGATAAGAGGTAATATCAGCGCCAAGCTCCGTCTCTTCACCGTCTGCGAACAGATAATAGCCTGTCGCACCCTTTACCGGATCCCACTTAAGGCTTCCACCTAAGACTCCTAAGTTTTTCGGTGCCTCCAGCTTCCTGCCTATGGTAATGGATGCAAGATAAACGTCCACAGAAGAACCGCTGCCGTTCCGGCTCAATCCAAGCTGCAGGGAACGAAACACCCCGTCTTCATCCGTATATGCATACTTCGTCAGATACTCTGCCGTCAGGGTTACTG
>CAKSAI010000266.1 GCA_934434905.1 uncultured Lachnospiraceae bacterium
GTCTTTTCCGAAGCATTTCATTATTGACATTTTCTTAAATCCATTTTACACTGATGGTGTCGTCCTATCAATATGTAAAATAGCTCGTCATATGGACAAAACGACTGGAGGAAATTATATGCAATGTACCGGCTATTACCGCCTTCCCAACCATTTGCAAAATGACATAGCAGATCTTTCCGACTGCCTGATCGTGAATTGTACCGGGATGAATTATAAGGACAATGATCCGTTCAGTGCGAACACTCGCCGACCGGATTTCTATCTGCTCTACCTGACAGAGGGAGAGCTCTCCGTCACACTGTCTGACCGTTCTATCCTATTAAAAAGTGGGATGTGTATCTTCTACTATCCGGATCAGCAATATACTTACCGTTTTGACGGCAATGGTGTTAACTGCTATTACTGGGTACATTTTACCGGCTGTCAGGCACAGTCTATACTGAAGCGCTTTGGCTTTTTCAACGAGTCTGTCGTAAATGTCGGCGTACATACGAACATCATCAATCTGTTCGGTAAGATTGCATCCGAGCTCATATGCCAGGAAGATGACTTTGCCTTTGCAGCCTCCACCTATCTTCTCCAGATCCTGGTAAGCATCAGACGAAACAGCCTCCCGCAAGGCAATTCTGAGACTGCCAAACGGCTCAAGGCATCATTAGGTATTCTGCACACAAATTATAACAAGCCGCTTGCCATCGAAGATCTGGCCGCCATCGAACATTTAAGCCCCAGCCGTTATCGCACGATTTTCCGCGAAGCTATGGGCATTTCACCCAAGCAGTACCTGACCAACATCCGTATGCGGCGTGCGGATGAGCTTTTACGGCAGACTGCGCTTCCCATCAGCCAGATTGGTGCCATGGTCGGATATGACGACCTCTTATATTTCCATCGGATTTTCAAAAAGAATAATGACATGACACCTGCCCAGTACCGTGCTCTGAACAACGAATTATCCAGCAATTCCACCCCCCGGCATCCGAGCAGCATAAAACGTTGAGCCGCTTTTCTGTCCTTAAAATGGATAATTCTGCTATTAAATCCACATCTTCGAAGATTTCTGCATTCTTTTTTTCTCTTTTCAGCGTTATAATTTCCTTGTCTGATTAATTTTGAATGATAAGGAGAGTATGATGCGTAATTACGAAATGCCCGAAGCGACCAGCATCAACAGGATGCCGGCGCGAAGTTATTATATACCGGAAGGGAGCGGCCGGATGCAAACCTTGAACGGCATCTGGAAATTTGCCTATTTTCAAAACGGAGATTATGTTCCAGATACGATTGACTGGAGCACTATTCCCGTGCCTTCCTGCTGGGAGATGCAGGGATATGGACATCCGAATTATACCAATATCAATTTTCCCTTTCCCTGTGACCTGCCCTACGTCCCGGATATCAATCCGGCCGGCGTATACGAGCGCAGCTTCACCATAGCAGATTCTGACATCCGTCACTATGTCGTGTTTGACGGTGTATGCTCCTGCGCCGAACTCTATATCAATGGCAACTTTGTCGGTGCCACGCAGGGTTCCCATTTAACAGCTGAATTCGACATCACCGATCATGTACATGCCGGCAACAATACCATCCGGGTCTATGTACGCAAATGGTGCTGCGGAAGCTATCTGGAGGACCAAGATTTCATCCGTATGCATGGTATCTTTCGCGATGTTTACCTGCTTTCCAGACCGGAGGGCCATATTTTTGACATTGATATCCGTACCGATAAGAACACTGTTTACTGCAAGGCGGACAAACCATGTACCGTCTCACTCTTTGATGGTGAGAACCTGATCTCAAAGCATACTGCCGAGAATGGACAGACACAATTTATCGTGCCTCATGCCAACTTCTGGAATGCTGAATCGCCCTATTTATACACACTCATTTTTGAAGCACAGGACGAAATCATCCGGCGTCGCTTTGGATTCTGCGATATCTCTGTGTCGGATCAATACGAACTGCTGATCAACGGTACTTCCGTCAAATTAAAAGGCATAGATTATCACAGCACGCATCCGAAAACAGGATGGACAACTTCACAGGAGGACATTCTTCTGGATCTGAAACGGATGAAGAAACTCAATATCAATTGCATCCGTACCTCCCACTATCCGCCTACGCCATATTTTATGGATTTGTGTGACGAAATGGGTTTTTATGTGATACTGGAAACCGATCTGGAATGTCATGGATTTGTACGGCGCTACCCACACGTTTCGTATAACTATGATGTGAGCAGTATGGAATGGCCTTCCTCCAGACCGGATTGGAAAAAGGAGTACATAGAGCGCATGGCACGCGCCTATGAGCGTGACAAGAATCATCCTTCCATCATTATGTGGTCAACAGGCAATGAGAGCGGCTATGGTGAAAATCATATTGCAATGATAGACTGGCTCCGCACCCATGATTCCAAACGTCTGGTACACTGCGAAGATGCATCACGCGCCGGTATCCATAACAGAACCAGCGTCTACTCAGGCATGTATTTTTCCCAGGAACTGCTTCAATCCATTGCGGAAGATCCAAGGATCACGCAGCCAGTCTTTCTCTGCGAATATTCTCATTCTATGGGAAACAGTCCGGGAGATGTCTGGGATTACTGGGAGCTCATGTACCAATACAAGAAGCTGATCGGCGGATGTATCTGGGAGTGGGCTGACCACACCGTATTGGTAGATGGCGTTCAGAAATACGGCGGTGACTTCCCGGATGAGCTGACCAACGACGGTAACTTCTGCTGCGATGGACTTGTCTTCTCAGACAGAAGCTTCAAGGCCGGCTCCCTGGAGGCAAAAGCCGCCTATGCACCATTCCGTCTCACCTATAAGAATGATCTTCTCTGGATTACGAATCATTATGATTTTCTTTCCTTTGAAGGCTGCAAATTTATATATACCCTGACCTTAGACGGAGATGTCCTGGAGACCAAGACACTCTCTGCCACGACAGCTCCTCATGACAGCTTTTCGATTGCCCCAAGTGTGATGCCTGCTCACTGTATGCTGGGTTGCTATGCCTCTGTACGCATGATTGACAGAAACGGACACGAAACCGGTGTATTACAGGTACAGCTTCCGGTTCCCATTGTATCCGGTGCAGCTTCCGCTCCCCTCTCCTTAAAGGATACCGCACGGGAAATCGTTGCCGAAGGTTCACGATTCCGCTATGCGATTTCAAAGCAGACCGGAATACTTAAAAGTATCTGTATTGACGGCAGAGAGCTGCTGCGCCGGGAAGTGGCAGTGTCCGCCGACCGTGCCACCACAGATAACGAAAAGGGCATGGTGAACTATTGGCATCTTGTAGACATATGGCAGGGTGAAAATCTGGATTGCTCCTTCCATAAAGCATACGATGTGTCATTTGACAGGAACTCCGTAACCGTACAGGCCTCTGAGGCTGGTGTATCAAGAGTTCCATTCTTCCGGTACACGCTGAAATATGATTTTTTCACCGATGGCTCCATCCATTTCTCTCTGGACGGAAACGTCCGCCAGGATACGGTATGGCTGCCGAGAATCGGCTTTGAATTCTCCCTGCCCTACTCGGATGACAAGTTCCGCTATTTCGGAAATGGTCCCACAGAGAGCTACTGCGATACGACGCATCACGGAACGGTTGACTGGCACCAGTCAGATGCTGATGCGGAATATGTCAACTACGTCAGACCCCAGGAGCACGGGAACCATACGCAGACGAAAAAGCTTCTGTTTTCTGATGGTCTGTCCTTTACCGCGGACCGCGAAATGGACATCTGTGTATCACACTACGATACACATACCATTCAACAGGCAAACCACACAGATGAACTGGTAAAATCAGATGCCACCCATGTACGTATCGATTACAAGGATTCCGGTATCGGTTCACAATCCTGTGGGCCGGAACTACTGGAAAAATACCGGCTTTCCGAGAAAGAGATTCATTTTGGATTTACACTTGGGATACATGAAGAAAAAATATAGAACAGGCAAAAAGAATTTATCGAGTACCGAGCAGGGCGGCCTTACGGCCGCCCTGCTCGATGAATGTTTTTACATAATAGTCAGATTTTCAGTAATCTGTTTAAAGAAATCAGCGCTCCACAATTTCAGCGAACCGGAATCATGGATAAAAGGTTCCACATCACTCTTCGCCTGTTCATAATCAATTACATCAAATCTTTCTGCGAGCATCTGTTTTATTTCTTTCAGTGTGCATTCTATGTCCCCTGAAATATAACCTGATTGCACCAAACGTTCCCTCAAATGCTTTAAATTCACAGGCGTTTTCCTTGCCAGATAAAACACGTAATCATATAAATCTCTCCCTTTGACCCGACTCTTCCAGGCGCGGCAAAGTACCGCATGAATTTTTCCGGCAAAAAGTGACGGCGCATCATACAAGTTAACCTCATATGGTGCTGGCAATAATCGGTATCTATGTTCAAATGTTGCATATTGCGGCGGATTGATATCTACTTCAAATTTAATCTTTATCAATTCAGAATCGGCTATTCCTGTAATCGTCTGCCCCGCGTAAAATAATAAAATATGCTCTTTTGTATTCCCTTTTAAAAAAGCAGACTTTACATTGGATTCCTTTATTTTTTCCTTCTCCGTAATAGTTACATTCAAGCCAAATGATCTGACTTCCTTTTCTAATACAGGAAAGTATGCCGCAAGATTAAAATCCGCATTTGCCTCTATCAAAGAAAAATCCAGATCTTCCGAGAAT
>CAKSAI010000267.1 GCA_934434905.1 uncultured Lachnospiraceae bacterium
GGAAGCGGCGGCAGGTTCCGGTGTTATGATGGCGAAGAATGGCTGGAAGGATGGCAGTGTTATAATGCCGGAGGAAAACTGTTATTTTCTTCGTGGAAAGAAGCAGGATGCAAAGAACAGGATGGCACTTACACCAGTGTTTGGCTGCGGCTATATCGAAGCTGTCATTACCAAAGAGGCAGTTGGCGGAGCACTGGTGCTTAAGGAAGACATTGGAAGCAGGCAGATGTCTGCGGTATTTACAGAGCATGGACTGGCGGTGTATGGCACGGACAATATGCTGCTGTGTGAGACTGCGCTGCCAGAAACCGGAAGCGTCCGGTTGGGAATAAAGGAAGATGGCTGTGGCGTTGTGGAGATATGTCAGGAAACCTATGTGGAAACAGTGGCAGAAAGTGTATGCTCATTTGCAGGTGCGGGTCAGCTCTATGCGGGGATTGCGCTGTGGGGGACGTATGCAGCTTTATCCGGTGTACAGGTCGGGCAGGAGAGCAGGCCACTTAGGGAAGCTTTTTCCGGTACAGATCTTGGAAGAATGCTTTCGACGGAGAAGATGAAGGGCTGTTATAGCGTTGCCAATGGTGAGCTTACGGTGAAGGCAGAGGATGTGTCCTTGCTGCTCTGTGAATCGCGCGCGTCTGACTTTACCTTTAAGATCGGTCTTAAGAGCCTTAAGAACGGTTTTGCGGGAGTGATCAGCTATTGCGATGAAAAGAATGGCGTGGCCCTTGTGCGGGATACCGCTAAGGGAGACTGTCTGGTATTTGGATACTGGAAGGATGGGGAGATCATTCCTTATGAGATAGTAACGGGAGATTTTCAGGATGGTGTGGAGCTGCAGCTGCAGCGTATAGGCGCGGTGTATACAGCGGTATATGTGTGGAATGGACAGACGAAGGGCTTCTCTGCGTATCTTCCGGCAAATATGAGCATGGACAGAGCCGGAATCGTCTGCGGGAAAGGTGTTGAAGCTGTTATTACATACGCCTGCTTTGGTGACAGCATTCATGACGGCACGACGGTCAATACACCGGGAACACCCGGTAAACTGCCGGAAATGAATGCTGCGGCAGCATCCTGGACAGAGGCTTCCGTATTAGAAAATTACAATATTATCGGTGACAGCAGTGAATGGGAATATGCCTTGGGCGGTATCCGGCGAAATGAAATGAAGGGCTTATCCCAGCTTGCAATCACGAATCGGACCTACGGCGATTTTAAGATCCAGTGTACGCTTCTTAGAACCGGTGGGGATGGAGCAATCGGCGTTACCATGCTGCGGAGCAGTCTGAGTGAAGATCCGGGAGACGGCTATATCCTTTCGCTGTATGCGGACAATATGCTTTCGGTTACGTATGAGGGAGAAGTTCTGTTTGAACAGGTAATTTCGCATGTGAGCGAATACGGCCTTAAACTGAATATTATCCGCAGGGCAGACAAGCTGTATCTGTATGCAGGGGCAGACAATGAACTGCTGGCCTGCATCCCGAATGTTATAAGAAAGCAGGGCTATCTCGGCTTCTATCTTGAAAATGCCAGCGGATATGTGAACAATTATATGATCCTGGATACCGGGGCTGCATGGACGGAGCCGGCCACTCCCTATACACAGAATATCCGGGAAGAAAACGGCGCGCTTGTGGCTCAGAGCGGAGAATTTGTTATGGCCAGTAGGAAAGGTGCGGCATATACACATGTAAAGGTATCTGCGCGGATCATTCCGGATCCGGTGGAACCGGAGAAAGAGGCATATGCGGGATTCCTGTTTGCGGCGCCTTATGACAGGGAGCCGAAGCAGAACGGCGTTTTGGTTGGTATTGATGGAACAGGGACGGTATTTCTCTCCAAAGAAGGAAAGCGGATGGCGTCCGTATCCTCCGAAGGAAAAGGAGTTTCTGCATATCTGACGGTTACAGCGGACGCAGGGGCATATGCGGTATACCGGTCAGAGACGGAGAAGCCGTGTCTTGTGTGGAAGGATAGCTGCCATGACGGTGGAGTAGTCAGCCTTGTGTCGGAGAATTCCAGGAGCGGATTCTATCATGTACACATAGAGGATACCACCGGGGAGAGGCAAATGACAGCTGACAAAACATCCGATTATAGGATCAGCCGCAACGGAGTATGGATCGACAGGGCGCAGAAGTATACAGAAACCGCCACAGGCGATGTGATCTACCGGATAGAGCCATTTTTGGAGGACACGGAAGCCTACACGATGGAGGTGGACATCACGGTGCAAGATCCTGCGGATCCGTCATGCTTCCCGGTCATCTATTTTAGAGGCAAGCCGACGAAAAAGATGGGATTTTACAGCAACGGAACGCATACATGCCTGGTAAATCAGAACAGAGTCGGGATTACAGATGTGGATGCGGAGAGCACCATGGTTTATGCAAAGCAGCATGCAGGTGAGCGGTATCACGTCTGTATTGAATCCGGTGTGGATCATGTTACGGTTAAGATCAATGGGAATGTGATCTATCGAGACATGCGGCTTTCGGATTGCCTGTCCGGCGACTTTTCCAACCTGCCGGCGATACCGGAGATCGTGTGCGTTCAGGGAATGACCGGAACAACAAGGACAGAGATTGAGAATCTTATTATAAAAAAATAGCAAAAATAAAGAAAATCAAAAGAATCATGAAAGGGCGAATTATTATGGATAAGATTAAGATCGGTTATATAGGGTTAGGCAGCAGAGGAAAATCACTTTTAAGGGATAACATATTGCCGCAGGGAGAAAGTGTTACAGCAGTATGTGATACATATCCGGACAGAGCAGAAGAAGGTGCAAATCTCGTATTTGAGGAACAGAAGGTAAGACCTGCTGTATATACGGATTACCATGATGTAATCGCGGATGAAAATGTAAATACGATCATTATTGTGACTGCGTGGGAAGCGCATGTGGAAATTGCAGTTGCTGCGATGAAAGCGGGAAAAGCAGTGGCCATGGAAGTTGGCGGAGCATATACCGTAGAACAATGCTTTGAGCTGGTAGACACCTATGAAGCGACAAAAACTCCTTTCATGTTTTTGGAAAACTGCTGTTACGGCAGAAGAGAGTTAATGGCACTTAACATGGTTCAAAAGGGTCTTTTTGGTGAAATTGTTCACTGCAGCGGTGGTTACCATCATGATCTGCGCGCTGAGATTACACATGGAAGGGAAAACAGACACTACAGATTAAGAAATTATCTGGCGCGTAACTGTGAGAATTATCCGACACATGAGCTGGGCCCCATTGCCAGAGTTCTCAATATCAATCACGGAAACCGGATGCTGACACTTACCTCTACTGCGTCAAAAGCGGCAGGCCTGCATGATTATGTACTGCGGGAAAAGAGCGAAGATGAATTTTTGAAAGATAAAAAATTTGCCCAGGGCGACATTGTGACGACAGTCATTCGGTGTGCAAACGGGGAAACCATTGTTCTTACGCTTGATACCACCCTTCCGGGGTATTACAGCCGTGGTTTTACGGTAAGAGGAACAAAGGGAATGTATGAAGAGAGAACAGACTCCGTATTTATCGATTCGCCGGAGGACAGGGGACATGATTTTGACTGGCGAAAAGCCTGTGGCGGTAATGCTGAGAAATATGAAGAGGAAAATGATCATCCGATATGGAAGAAATTTCTGGCAGATGGTGTCCAGGGAACGCATGACGGCATGGACTGGCTGGAATTCAAGGCGTTTTTCGAGGCATTGAAAAATGACACTCCTATGCCGATTGACGTATATGACGCAGCAAGCTGGATGGCTGTCACGGCATTGTCGGAGATGTCCATCGCAAGAGGCGGTGCGTCGGTGGATATTCCGGATTTTACAAAGGGAAAATGGCATCACGTTATTTAGTAACAGTTTAGTCAGACTGAAAAGACTGGACAAAACTGCTGATTACTTGGCAGAAAGACAGAAGATTCCATTGTGAAAAGCAGATTGTTTCTATAAAATGATGCTAAGAGTAGTTTCGGAGAAAGATGGATAATAAGGTTATTCATTGAAAAATGAAATCTTAGATTAAGGAGGAGCAAGAGATGAAGTTCAAAAAGAAAGTTGCATGTCTGCTGGCTTTTGTGATGATGGCTGTTTCCCTCGGGCAGCTTACAGAATCAATGCCGGATGTACATGCAGAGACGGCGGAAGCAGTACCGGTGTATGATACAAAAACGTGTATAAGCAAATATGAATCCGATTTGCAGGCAGTTGCAAAAGGCGGTATATTGAATTTTGGAATTACGATTCCAGAAGATGAAACTTATTATGTGAGCTACACTGTGAAGTCAGCAGCGGGTGTTTACTTCGACTACCGGGGTTCCGGACGTCTGTACTTAAGTAAGACCCAGTATTGTGTGCTTGGCGTAAACGGAAAGCAGGATTGGGTACAAGGAGCAACCGGGATTGAGAATGGAACCAATGTGGTATTAAAGATCACATCAGACAAGGTGACACTCTGGCTGAATGGTAAGATTGCCATCGAGGATGCTGTAATGGATACCAAGGGAGCCGGGGTTCCGAAGGTGACCTGGACAGAAGATGAGGCAGAGTTTACGGGCATACGGATATGGACAGTGTCGGATGAACCAGTCTATGACACTATAGCGCATGTAAGCAAATATGAGTCCGATTCGCAGGCGATTGCAGCAAGCGGTACATTTGATTTCGGAGTTACGATTCCGGAAGATGAGACGTACTATATGAGCTATACGGTAAAATCAACG
>CAKSAI010000268.1 GCA_934434905.1 uncultured Lachnospiraceae bacterium
CGTGCGAGCCGTTCCCGTCGGCGGAAACGGATGAGAAATATCAGTTGTTGGTTTCGGAAGCAAAGCAGATGAATATGAATATGCTGCGTGTCTGGGGAGGAGGACTTTTTGAACGCCGTGCTTTTTATGATGCATGTGACCGTAACGGAATTCTGGTGGCGCAGGATTTTATGATGGCGTGTGGTCATTATCCTGAAAAGCAGGAGTGGTTTATAAATGCGCTTCGTGCCGAATCTGAGTACGCTGTCAAGCTGCTGAGAAATCATCCTTGTATCGCCTGGTGGCATGGGGATAACGAGAACGCGCAGTACGGGCGGGATCTTGCAACAGATTACACCGGCAGGGATACTGCATTTAAGGGAATTGCCCCGCAGATACACAGGTTTGATCGCGGGCGGTGTTTTCTCCCGTCAAGTCCCTACGGAGGAGATATGTATGCTTCGCTTACCAGCGGAACGTCTCATATTTCCAATTATTGTAATGAGATGTTTGCGTATTTCCACTCGGATGACTGCCACGATTATAAGCAGTTTTTTGAGCAGTTTTCCGCGCGTTTTATATCCGAGGAGCCTACCTTCGGAGCGGCGTCGCTTGCTTCCATGCTTCGCTTTATGACACCGGAGGATTTGTTTGACGATGAGCGTGAGTACATTCTCAGATATCATACAAAGAACAATCCGGCGTTTGAACGTGAGATCTATGATGATGTAAAGGAATTTACTCAAAAGCTGCTGGGCGCTTTTACCGACGGGCAGGATCGATTTTTTAAATATAAATATGTTCAGTATGAATGGATAAGAGTAGTTTTTGAACTGTGCCGCAGAGATCTTGGCTACTGTAACGGTATGCTTTTCTGGATGCTGAACGATTGCTGGCCGGCGGCTCTCGGATGGTCTCTTATCGATTATTACGGCGTGCCGAAGGCGGCATATTACAGCTTTAAACGCTGCGCACAAAGGGTGGTCTCAGCGATAACCGAAAAGGAAGGCTGTTATACGGTCACTGTCTCAAAGGATGCGACAGGCTTAGAAAGGATCAATGGAAGAGCGTATCTGCTTGACAGACAGAATGGGTATGCCTGTGTGGATGAATATATTTTTCATATGGATATCGAGACATACGGTACGTTGGATGTGATGCTTCCGTGGGGGAGTGAAAAACGATACATGGTTGTCTGTGATATTTCCTATGCAGGCGGTACGGATCGCAGCTTCTATGTGGACGGAGTGCTTGAACTCTGCCCGGCCGATGGTTTTGTGACAGTTGTGGCACACGATCAGAAGGGTATTACGGTTCGGGCGGATCGCTATGTTCATGTTGTCGAGGTTGAGGGGCCCTATTGCTGCTCGGACAATTATTTTTCTTTGATGCCCGGCGAGGTGAGGCGTATTGCATTCGAACGCAGGATTACGGATACTTCACTTGATTTACAGGTGACAGCGTATACGCTTAAATAACAGAAAGCTTTTGATGAAAAAATATAATTAAGAAATAAGGAGATAGAATAGCTATGAACAATTTATTGCAGTCACCCATTTTTTTTGAAAAAAACAGAGTTTGGCGCGTTTATACAGGCGGTGCGTTGTTTGCGGAGTTTTTCGGGGACGATTCCACGGATGGATACGAACCGGAGGAATGGGTCGCTTCCGCTGTGAAAGCGCGCAATAAGATCAGCAAAGGGGAGAAGGAAGGGGTCTCCCGTATCCGGGGAACCGATCTCTACTTTGACGATCTGCTGAAACAGTATCCCAAGGAATTGCTTGGAGACCGGACCGATTTTGATGTTCTGATCAAATTCCTGGACAGTGCGATCCGGCTTCCGGTGCAGGCACATCCGGACAAAGCATTTTCCAGAAAGTATTTTCACAGCGATTATGGAAAAACAGAATCCTGGGTGGTGTTGGCAACCAGAGAGGATGCCTGCTTATACGTGGGATTCAAGGAACACATGACAAAGGAGGCCTTTGCGGAAGCGGTTGCGCAGAGCGAACAGGACAAGGATGCCATGGAAAGGCTGATGTACCGGGTGAATGTGAAGCCGGGAGATGTATTTTTGATTCCGGCACTGCTGGTACATGCCATCGGGAAGGGCTGTCTGATTCTGGAGATTCAGGAGCCGACGGATTTTACCATCCAGCCGGAAGCATGGTGCGGCGAGTATCATCTAAACGATGATGAGATGTATATCGGCCTTGCACCGGAGGATGCGCTTGACTGCTTTGACTATGACGCCGTGGGCAGCGAGATCATGGATAAGGTAAAGTGTGTCCCACAGATTCTCCATGAGACCGGGTGCTGTCTGGAAGAAGAGCTCATCGGCTATAAGGATACCCCATGCTTTGCAGTACAGAGATATACCCTGATACAGGGAGAAGCGGTGCTGACACAGGCTCCGGCAGTCTATGTGGTTACAGACGGGAAAGGACAGATCATCTGTAACGGAAACCGATGGGATCTGAAAAAGGGAGATTACTTTTTCCTGCCATATGCAGCGAAGGATCAAGCGGTTTTACGTACAGACGACAGACTGCAGGCAGTGCTCTGTCTGCCGCCGGAGCGGTAAGCCAGAAGAAAAGAAGGAAGATCAACATGAAGCTTGCAGTTTTTCACAAAGGTTTTAATTATTCACAGGATGGCACGGGAAACCGTCTGGTCTATCATTTACAACAGTGTAATCTGCGTTGCCCGTGGTGTGCCAACCCGGAGGGGATGGATCCGAACGGACCGGACACCTTTTTTATGACGCTTGAGGAATTGATGGAGGAGGCCGTCCGGTGTAAGCCTATGTTTTTTGATGGAGGCGGTGTGACCTTCACAGGGGGCGAGGCTACCTGTCAGTTCACCGCCCTCAAGGAAGCGCTGATTCGTTTGCACGGGATGGGGATATTGACAGCCATAGAGACAAATGGAACATCATTACGGCTTTCGGAGCTGTTCCCATTATTGGACGAGCTGATCATGGATTTTAAGCATTATGATTCAAAGGTGCATGCGAAGTTCACCGGATCCGGGAATGCGGTTATATGCGAAAACCTGCGGGCTGCCATAAAAGGGCATCCCAGACTTCTGATACGCATCCCGCTGATCGGCGGGTTTAATGCGTCTTTGGAGGATATGAAGGCATTCCTTGCTTTTTTTACCGCACAGAATACCGCCGGGGTGCGGTTTGAACTTCTGACCTACCATGAATACGGGAAAGAAAAGTGGCAAAGGTGTGGAAAAGCGTATACGGTAACGGATGCTTTCGTACCGGAGGAGACACGGGATTTATACGAAAAGATGATGCGTGAACAAGGCCTGGATGTAGTAAGAACGTAAAACAGGTCATAGGCGCTGTAAGAATATAAGGAAGGAGCAAAATCATGTATCAAGTGTATGAAGCAGGACAGGTAACAGAGATGGCAAAGGAGCTGTTTAAGGAGGAACGTGCAAAGAAGCGTCTGGACGGATGGTTCCTGGCCCGGGAGATCGTCTGTAACCACGCGAAGGAATGGGAAGCGGAAAGCAGAGAGATGCGTGCAGCAAAGGAGCTTGGAGCAATCCTTCGTGAACTGCCGATATCCATAAGCGATCATGCAATCTTTGCAGGAAGCCAGTCCGATGCCTTTGCACGCAGCTATGCACTTATCAATCCGGCGTTTCAGTTAGAGACATTTTCGGGATATTGCGATCCGACTGCGGTCTTTGGCGATATTGAACCCAATGAAGAATTCACAAAGGAAAGGATTGCGCGTGTCTGCAGCTTTACGAAACAGACAGATTATGTCAAAACACTGACAAGTGTTTATAACAAATATGAAGATTATACGGCGGAGGTTGCTTTCTTCATGGAACAGGTTACCGGGCATGTTATTCCTGATTTCCGGCCGGTTCTGGCACATGGGCTGCAGGCGATCATAGGCTCGTTAGACGAGAGGATAGCTGCAGAAACCGACTGCATAAGGAAGGATAACTTCGCAGCAATGAGATTAACGCTCCAAAGCACGGTGGAGCTGGCAGGTCGTTATGCGGATCTTGCGGCAGAAAAGCAAAAGCATGCAGCCTCGGAAAGAGCTGCGCAATTAGGTCTGATGGAGCGTACCCTGCGCAAGGTGCCGAAGCATGGCTGTGATACGTTGTACGAAGCGATTCAGGCTTATCTATTGCTGTGGGAGGTAATGTGTTTGGAACAGGCCCCGAATCCATTTGCTCTTTCGGTAGGGAATGCCGACCGCATCTTTGAGCCTTATCGTGCGAAGGAACAGTTGTCCAGGGAAGATGCGGCAGCACTGTTAAAACACTTATTGGTATTTTATAATGTGGGGGACCGTAGCTGGGCTATTTCACAGAATTTACTGATCAGCGGAATGGATACGGACGGAAATGATCTGACCAATGAGACGACCTATGCATTGATGGATGCATACCTTGATATGAACCTCCCGCAACCGATCTTGTCAACAAAATTACATACAAATACGCCGGAGCAGTTATATGCAGCTATGGGGAGGTTTTTCTTCTCTCCGGGGGTACTTACGCCATCGCTTTTTAACGATGAATCGGTATTTCAAACCCTGAAAAAGCATGGCGTGTCGGATGATGATCTGGCGGATTATGCAGTTGCAGGCTGCCAGGAGCCGCTGATCATGGGAAAAGACAATGGAAATACCACAAACAGTTGGTTGAACATGCCAAAAATCCTGGAATTGACCCTCAATGGTGGAAAATCCATGATAACCGGGAAGG
>CAKSAI010000269.1 GCA_934434905.1 uncultured Lachnospiraceae bacterium
TCACAAGACCGCGTCGGTTAGGAAAGACACTTACCATGAGTATGGTGGAGCAATTCTTTTCGGTAAAATATGCGGGACGGAGCGATCTGTTCGAGGGATTGGATATCTGGAAAGAAGAAAGATACCGCAGGATGCAGGGTACTTATCCGGTGATCAGCCGGTCCTTTGCAAATGTCAAAGAAACAACTTATGCAGGAGCCAGAAAAAAAATATGCCAGATGCTCGCAGATATGTATGCAGAATATGCTTTTTTATTGGACAGCGGGCTGCTGGAGCACACAGAGGAAGCATATTTCAAGCGGGTGTCTTACAAAATGGATGATGTGGATGCTTCCCTGGCGCTTCATAATCTGTCGAAGTATCTATACCGTTATTATGGCAGGAAGGTTATCATATTGCTGGATGAGTATGATGCGCCGATGCAGGAGGCTTATGTAGATGGGTTCTGGGAAGAATTAGTGGCATTTACCAGAAATCTGTTTAATTCTACGTTTAAGACGAACCCATGGCTGGAGCGTGCTCTTATGACGGGAATCACACGTGTAAGTAAAGAGTCCATATTTTCTGATTTGAATAACCTTGAAGTGGTGACAACTACATCGAATAAATATACAGAAAGCTTTGGTTTTACAGAAGCAGAAGTATTTGCAGCGATGGATGAATGCGGCCGCACGGACAAGGAAGAAGTAAAGAAATGGTATGACGGATTCGTTTTCGGGGATAAGCGGGATATCTATAATCCATGGTCTATCTTAAATTATCTGGATAAAGGCATATTTATGACTTACTGGGCGAACACTAGCGCCAACAGTCTGATCGGGAAGCTGATTCGTGAAGGAAGCCCGGAGATAAAGATCGTCATGGAGGACCTGCTGGAAGGGAAGGTTCTTCGAACGCAGATTGATGAGCAGGTCGTATATAATCAGTTGGACGGAGACGAACGGGCCATATGGAGCCTTCTTCTGGCAAGCGGTTATCTGAAGGTGGAAAGCCTTAAGATAGATCCAGAGAAGGGAAGGATGGACTACGAATTGTCGCTGACGAACATGGAAGTGCGCTTCATGTTTGAAAATATGATAACATGCTGGTTTACCAATCATACCCCGGCATATAACAGTTTTATCAAAGGTCTGCTCATGGGAGATAAAAAGGCCATGAACAGCTATATGAACCGTGTGGCGTTGAAGACGTTCAGCTATTTTGATACCGGGAAGGAACCGTCGGAAGCAGAGCCGGAGCGCTTTTACCATGGGTTTGTACTGGGGCTGATCGTGGAACTGGGAGATCGGTATACGGTCACGTCCAACCGTGAGAGCGGATTCGGAAGGTATGACGTGGTACTGGAACCGCGGCAGAAAGACAGTTATGCCTATATTTTGGAGTTCAAGGTTCATGACCCGGAGGATGAGAAGACATTGCAGGATACGGTGGACGCTGCCCTACGCCAGATAGAGGAGAAAAAATATGAGACGGCGTTACTGGCAAAGGGGATTTCGGCAGAACGGATTCGGAAATACGGCTTTGCCTTTGAAGGAAAGAATGTACTGATTGGATGAAAAGTATGAAATTTTTGGAAAAAGCTTGCCCTGAAGCCAGCTTTTGTGTAGAATAGTAGTAGTGTGCGAGACAGGCACAGGGAATATAAGAATCAGGAGGAAAAAAGGATGTCAATTTTGGTAAGTGAAAGCGCCGGAACAGGAGGAGCGTTGCAATGGGGCGGCATGATCCTTTGGCTGGTCGTTATTTTCGTTTTCATGTATTTCATTGCAATCCGTCCCCAGCAGAAGGAGACCAAGAAGAAGAACGCCATGTTGTCCACGCTGGCGGTGGGAGACACTGTACTGACCACCAGCGGATTCTATGGGACAGTCATTGATATTGCCGATGATACCATCATTGTGGAATTCGGAAGCAACAAGAACTGCCGGATTCCTATGCAGAAGGCGGCGATCTCCATGGTGGAGAAGCCGGAGGAAGCGGAATAAGGCAATGACGGTTAGATGAGTGGTACTGATGCGTCCCGGAACTTGGTTTCCGGGACGTATGTTATGTAATAACACGTTACTATTCACAGCCACAGATAAATCCGCCATCAGAATCGTCGAGCTTGCTCGTAAGAGGCTGATTGGCGATTTAGCTGTGACTGGAATCAGGAACCTCCACCCACATAAGCAAAACAGAACGCTGCGCAGCAGCAACAGACAGCTCTGCTGGCTGGTTTTGCGCATGTAGGTGGAGGGGGGCTGTGAATAGTAACAATAACACGAAATCATATCGAAAATTCCAATTATAACGTCAGGTTATAGATATTATAAAAAAAGAAAATAATAATAAAATTTCAAATCTGGTTGAAATATCCCGCTAAATATACTATAGTAAAAGCTAATAACCTTTTGTGCAGGAACATTTGTCCCTGTACGGAGGACAGTTCAGAGAGGATGAGCGATCATGGAATATCGAATAGGAGTAATCTCCGGAGACGGTATCGGTCCGGAAATCGTGAGAGAAGCAAAGAAGGTGCTGGATCGTATTGCAGAAGTCTACGGGCATACCTTTCAATATGAAGAGATATTAATGGGAGGCGTATCCATCGATGCCTGCGGCGTACCGCTGACAGACGAAGCCATTGCCAAGGCCAAATCATCCGATGCGGTGCTGATGGGATCCATCGGCGGAGATACCACAACATCCCCCTGGTATCAGCTACCGCCCAATCTGCGGCCGGAGGCAGGACTTCTTAAGATCCGAAAAGCTTTAAATCTGTTTGCCAATCTGCGGCCTGCATATCTATATGAAGAATTGAAGGAGGCCTGCCCCTTGAAGGACGAGGTGATCGGCCAGGGCTTCGATATGCTGATCATGCGGGAACTCACCGGAGGGCTCTACTTCGGAGAGCGGGAGACGAAGGAAATCGATGGTGTTATGACAGCCAGAGATACACTTACATATAATGAAAACGAGATTCGGCGGATCGCCGTCAAGGGCTTCGATATCGCCAGAAAGCGCAGAAAGAAGGTAACCAGCGTGGACAAAGCAAACGTGCTGGATTCCTCCCGGCTGTGGCGCAAGATCGTGGAAGAGGTGGCAAAGGATTATCCCGATGTGTCCTACGAGCATATGCTGGTAGATAACTGTGCCATGCAGTTGGTGAAGGATCCGGCTCAGTTCGACGTGATCCTCACGGAGAATATGTTCGGGGATATCCTATCGGATGAAGCCAGCATGGTTACCGGCTCCATTGGAATGCTGTCTTCCGCCAGCTTAAATGATACCAAATTCGGTCTCTACGAGCCGAGTCACGGCTCTGCCCCCGATATTGCCGGACAGGATATTGCCAACCCCATAGCTACGATCCTAAGCGCTGCCATGCTTCTGCGTTACTCCCTGGATCTGGACACGGAGGCCGATGCCGTTGAAGCAGCCGTAAAGCAGGTCTTAAAGGACGGCTACCGCACCGGAGACATTTATTCGGAGGGAACCACAAAGGTAAGCTGCTCGCAGATGGGGAGCCTTATCAGTAGTAATATTGTAAAATAACCGAAAAGGAGATTCGCCTTATGAGAAGCGATAATGTGAAAAAAGGCATGCAGCAGGCACCGCACCGCAGCCTGTTCAACGCATTAGGATATACAAAGGAAGAGCTTGAACGCCCGCTGGTGGGTATTGTCAGCTCACATAATGAGATCGTTCCGGGGCATATGAACCTGGACAAGATCGTGGAGGCTGTAAAGCTTGGCGTGGCTATGGCAGGCGGTACCCCTGTTGTGTTCCCGGCCATTGCCGTGTGCGATGGCATCGCCATGGGGCATACCGGAATGAAATACTCGCTGGTGACACGTGATCTGATCTGTGACTCCACCGAATGTATGGCTTTAGCACATCAATTTGATGCTCTGGTGATGGTGCCTAACTGTGACAAGAATGTGCCGGGGCTTCTGATGGCAGCGGCCAGACTGAATATCCCCACGGTCTTTGTCAGCGGCGGTCCTATGCTGGCGGGTCATGTGAAGGGGCAGAAACGCAGCCTTTCCTCCATGTTTGAGGCAGTCGGCGCTTATGCGGCGGGCAAGATGACGGAGGAAGAGGTAGAGGAATATGAGAACAAGGTATGTCCCACCTGTGGCTCCTGCTCCGGCATGTACACGGCCAATTCCATGAATTGCCTGACAGAAGCCATCGGCATGGGCTTACAGGGCAACGGAACCATCCCGGCAGTCTATTCCGAGCGGATCAAGCTTGCGAAGCACGCAGGAATGAAGGTTATGGAGCTTCTTGAGAAGAATATCCGTCCCAGAGATATCATGAACGAAAAGGCATTTTTAAATGCCATGACTGTGGATATGGCTCTGGGCTGTTCCACCAATACCATGCTGCACCTTCCGGCCATCGCACACGAGGCAGGCGTGGAACTGAATCTGGACATTGCAAACGCCATCAGTGAAAAGACACCAAACCTCTGCCATCTGGCACCGGCAGGTCCTACCTACATGGAGGATCTGAATGAAGCAGGCGGTGTCTATGCAGTCATGAAGGAACTGGCAGATATCGGATTGTTAAACACTGATTGTATGACTGTGACCGGACAGACAATCGGAGAAAATATTAAAAATGCTGTAAACCGTAATCCCGAAGTCATCCGTACCGTAGACAATCCTTACAGCAAGACTGGTGGCCTGGCAGTACTGAAAGGTAATCTGGCACCGGATGGATCGG
>CAKSAI010000270.1 GCA_934434905.1 uncultured Lachnospiraceae bacterium
TTTTACGCTGACTCTTACCCCGAATCTTCCGGATGATTAATTGTATCTATTACCTATATCATCTATGGGGCTATACCTTCGGGCCCGCAATGGCCGTAGCGCCCATTAACAAGGTCCGGGAGGTGGTGGATTATGCCATCACCAGGATCCCGCCTGAGAAGTTGAGCCTTGGTATTCCCAACTACGGCTACGACTGGACACTCCCCTTCGTCCGCGGCGAATCCCGTGCCAGAACCCTCGGAAACGTAGAGGCTGTCCAGCTTGCCATTGCCAACAACGCCGCCATCCAGTTCGACACGTTGGCTATGTCCCCCTACTTTCATTATTATCAGGAGGGCAGACAGCATGAGGTATGGTTTGAGGATGTGCGAAGCCTGCAGGCTAAGTTCGCCCTGGTGGAGGAATACGGGCTCCGGGGCATGGGGTACTGGCAGATCATGCAGCTATTTCGCGCAAACTGGCTGCTGCTGGCGAATACGTTCTTTATACAATGAGACGTGCGGAGCAATCCGGGAACTTTCACCGCCCCTCCTGCTCCTTGCTATACCGCTCCGCCTCCGGATCCTTCATGCCAAGCACCCGCCGCCACTCCTTCGTGTCCGACACCTTGGCGGCCTCCGACTGATGACTCCGCAGGAAACGCACCAGATTGTATGGGTTGATCCAGATCTCACCGTTTCCTTCCTTCTGGGATTCGTCAAAGATCAGTTGAATGCCGAAGTGCAGATGTACCTGGGTGATATTATTCACATTTTCCGTAGCGCTGTAGCCGGTGTGTCCCATGTAGCCAACCACATCCCCGGCAGTCACTACACTCCCTTCCGCGAGCCCCTCCGCGTAAGGGTAATTCTGCCGAAGATGCGCATAGTAATAGTAGCGCTTGGAATCAAAGCTGCGGATTCCCAATCGCCAGCCACCATATTGATTCCAGCCGATGGCCTCCACATAACCGGACTCCACTGCGATGATGGGACTGCCGATCTGTCCCATCATGTCGTGGCCCAGATGCTGGCGGCGGTAGCCATAGCTGCGGGACACCCCGAAATCATCATAATCACTGTAGGGAAAGCCCTTGGCAATAGGAAGATAAGCCTTAAGTCCGTAGGTATTTTCGTACACCCCGCTGCCCGGCGCAGTCTCGTATTGTGCCTCTCCCAGATAACCATTTAAGACTGCGCCGTAGGCTTCCAGGTAATAATTGTAATACTTAAGATCCTTTGTAAGCTCTGTCATCGTAACCTCTCCGGTGGATAGCTTTCCTGCCACATTGGCAATCTCCTTTATGGATTTGCCTGAGAAGCTGCCGCCGTTTTTAGCTGCGAGATAAGACAACAGCTCCACCCAATCGATGTGATGCTCTGTTCCATAAGTGTCTACGTCCCACTGATAAGCCGCGCACAGCGCCTCATAGGAAACGTTAAAATCCACCCATTTGATAAAACCCTGTTTCGATACTTCTGCTGATACGGCATGGGAAGTGTTCTGCTTCCACAGCAGGCCGCCGATAAAGATAATACAGATTGCTTCTATGATGATAGCTGACCTTATTTTATTCATGGGGCATATCCCTTGAGATTCTTCTCAAAAGTATATGCCCCATGTTGTCTCTTTTATTACTCCGCTTTTACTGTCTCGATCGCTTTCTGGAGCTGATTGTCCTGCTCCACCGGGATAACCAGAAGTCTGGATACCGCCTCGTCAAGCTCCACCTCAACGTCCGGAATAACTCCAACGCCATTGATATTCTTGTCGTTGTGATAGTAGTAATCCGCCACCGTAAGCTTCACCGCTGCCGTTTTCTCCACATTCGTGTAGAACATCTGCTGCATGACGCCCTTCCCGTAGGTTGTGGTTCCGACTACCTTGCCCAGGCCGAATTCCTGGATATTTCCGGAAAATATCTCCGCCGCGCTGGCCGTATTTCCATTCACCATCACCACCATGGGAATGTCAAGAGCCGCCTGCGCATCAGAAGTATATTCCATGGACTTGTTGCCGTTCTTATCCATGGCGTAGAAGATCACGCCCTCCGGCAACAGATAATCCAGCATAGATGTCACTGTGTCCACCAGACCGCCGCCGTTGTTGCGCAGGTCTACAATGACACGTTTCATGCCCTGGCTCTTCAGATCCTCATAGGCTGCGATAAACTGATCCGACGTCACACCCTCAAAGCCGGTGACCTCGATATAACCGATATTATCCTCCAGCATCTTATGAGAAACAGTAGGCAGCTCCACCTTTCTCCGGGTCACCTTGATGTCAAGATATTCCTCCTGATCCTCCCGGTAGATATGTAGCGTCACCGAGGTTCCTTCCTCACCCTTGATCAGTGTCACCACGCGATTCAGTTCCATACCGGTCACTTCCGTGCCATCTACCGAGACGATCACATCTCCCGGCAAAAGCCCTTCCTCTGCAGAGGGTGTTCCCTCATATGGCTTGGAGATCCGCACGATGCCTGTCTTCAGCTCCTGCGTCACGGCAGCACCGATTCCCACATATTCTCCCTGCGTGGAATCATTGAAGCTGGCCAGCTCATCCTCGTCGTAATATTGCGAGTAAGGATCGCCCAGGGCTGCGATCATTCCCTGTAACATGCCGATTCTAAGCTTCTCCACATCCACATCATGGAGATAATACTCGCTGAGATAGGAATTCAGCATAGACACCTGGCTGATAAGATCTGCATTCAAAACCTTATCATTGGAGATATTCAGGCTTGTGCCGCTGCTATTGTCATTATCCTTAGAATCAGGCTGCCATGTCTGATTCGGCTCCTTCTCCCCTGCGGTGATCTTATATATTCCCATGACACCCCCGCCAAGAACGATTACCACCGCCAGGGTACTCAGGATTCCTACCAGAACTCCCTTACCGAAGCCCGCTTTTTCTCCGGCTCTCTGGACGTCATCTCCTCATTTTCAAAATTCTCATCCATCCTCGTTACCTCTCTTCTTTTATCTAATCAAAAGAATACCACACACGGCGGCTATCGTAAAGAGAACAAAATATGAAAATAATGTGTTCTTTCACAGTTCAATTTTTATCCCCGCGTTTCTGCGAAATCTTCTGTATCAACATAATAACCAGCATAATGATCAGAATCGCTGCAAAGATCCCCAGCATGCCCTGACCCATGATTTTTAATGCAATGATAATTTTCTCTGCCATAATAGACTCCTTCCTTATAACTATAACTGTCCGCTTTTACAGATACGCACTTACCAGCCCGATGATCAATCCGCCTGCGATCACCGATGCAATCTGCCCGGCCACATTGGCACCCGCTGCCTGCATAATAATGATATTGGTGGGATCCTCCTTCTGAGCCATCTTCTGCACCACTCTTGTTGCCATTGGAAATGCCGAGATCCCTGCTGCCCCGATCATGGGATTGACCTTCTTCTTCAGGAACAGATTCATGACTTTGGCAAAGCATACGCCGCCAATGGTATCAAATACAAAGGCAAAAAGACCAATAAGCATAATCAGGAGCGTATCCACCTTGATGAAGCTCTCCGCCTGCATGCTGAAGGAGATGGTCAGTCCCAAAAACAGGGTGATCAGATTCGCCAGTATGTTCTGAGCAGTGTCCGACAGACTGGACAGTACGCCGCATTCCCGCAGCAGGTTTCCGAACATGAGAAAGCCCACCAACGCCACGGCAGACGGTGCGATCATCCCAACAATAAAGGTTACCACGATAGGAAAGGCAATGCGCACGCTTTTCGACACCTGTCCCGGATAATATTCCATATGGATCCTGCGTTCCTTCCTGGTTGTAACCAGACGGATGGCCGCGGGCTGGACAATCGGCACCAGCGCCATATACGAATACGCTGCCACTGCAATGGGACCAATATAATTGGAGCGAAGGATCTGAGATACCAGCAAGGAGGTCGGGCCGTCCGCAGCTCCAATGATGCCGATAGCCGCCGCATCCTTTAAGTCAAATCCCAGTACCACTGCAAACAGCAGTGCCGCGAAGATGCCGAACTGCGCTGCGGCTCCGAATAGGAAGAGTATCGGACGCGCCAGCAACGGTCCAAAATCAATCATTGCTCCGATTCCGATAAACAGAATAATCGGCAGAGCCTCAGACGCCTCAATTCCCACGTGATACATCCATTCAATGATACCGTTGGTCTCTCCCACGCCCTCCACCAACTGATTCAGCACTCCGCTGGTCGGGAGATTAACCAGAATCGCTCCGAAGCCCATAGGCAGCAGCAGGGAAGGTTCGTACTCCTTTTTGATTGCAAGATAGATCATCACGACTCCGATAAGATACATGATGACCTGCTTCCAGGTGACGGTTATAATACCTGAAATCAGAAATTCCATAAATGATTCCCCTTTCTAATGTATGAATCTGTAGGGATGCTCCCGGCGGCTCTGGCGAATAAGCGAAAAAAAGAGACTTTCACTGCACACAAATAAATGCAGCAAAAGTCTCACCATTTTAATTTCCAGCGGATGAAACCGCAGTCTCATCGTACTGACGCCAAAAATCCACTCGTTTCCAAGTGCCGGTTACTCCCTCTTACCTTGTTACACACAGTATATAAAATCCTTGTTGAAAAGGCAAGAACTTTTTCGAAGTTCTTAGCGGCATCTTAGCGGATATGCAAAAACTGCCGATTAATATAGCTCATTTCCTTCTCGCCAAGCAGCGCATTCTCTGCAC
>CAKSAI010000271.1 GCA_934434905.1 uncultured Lachnospiraceae bacterium
ATATATAGATAAATATACATAGACATTTTCCTCTCTCGTTTCCTGCCAATATCATAGCACTTTTTTTGCAGTTGTCAATGGCTTCTGCGCAGGGCCGTCCAGAAGATTTCCTGCCTTATCATAGCGGGAGCCATGGCAGGGGCAATCCCAGGTCTCCTCCTCCGAATTGTAATTCAGGCGGCAGCCCATATGACGGCAGGCCTTGTACTCACCCACCGGCCACAGGCGCCTTGTGAGATTCACCACTGCGGACCCCATATTCCCGGAAAGCTGTGGAACAGAGACCTTCCAGTTCATGCGCTGCGGTGAAAAAACCTCCTCATCTGCATGCACCTTTCCCGTTATCATCTCCTTAAGGATCATGGCAGATACCATGGAGCTTGTCATGCCCCACTTGCCAAAGCCCGTAGCCACATACCAGTTCGGAATGGAAGCACTCAAATGTCCGATATAAGGAACGCGATCCAGTGTAACACAATCCTGGGCTGACCAGTGCGCTGCCTCCACAGCATTCGGATACCATTCTCCTGCCATTTTGCGAAGCGCATCGTATTTTCCACCGTTCTTATTCTTCCCGGTACGGTACTCCGACCCGCCCAGAAGCACATAGCCGTTATAGCTGCGCAGGGAACACCCCGCCTTCTCCATGTCACGGTACACCCCATGAAGTCCATCGGCCGATTCCTTCTGTCCGCCGACTGTACGACTGCCCTCCACGATGGCCTGCTGTCCGTCGGCTGTATGGCTCCCCGTGATGGCCTGCTGTCCATCAACCTTCAGCGCCAGCACGCAGCTCCGCTCCTGATGCATCCGCAAGAAATAAAAGCCGGGCACCACCATCCATGGATAATGCACTGCAAACACGATGGTTTCCGCTTCGATCATGCCCTCACTGGTATACACGCAGTTTTCCTCCACTTTAATCACTTTGGAATGCTCATAGACCGTAAGCCGATCCGCAATGGCATAGAGAAACTGAAGCGGTGAAAAGCATGCCTGATCCGGGAAAAGCTCCGCGCCGGCAACAGCAAAGGGCAGCTCTCCCGGAACCACCAGCTCCGCCTTGATCCCACAGGCAGATGCCGCCTTTGCCTCCTTCTTCAAACGTTGCATGCGCTCATCCGCTCCCACTCCGTCCAAGGCGTAGAGATATGCCGGGCAGCGCCGGAATCCACACGGAATCTTCTGTTCCGCTACGATCCGCTCATATTCCGAAATAGCTGTCTCATTGGCTCTGGCATACTGAATGGCCCGCTCCGGATCAAGCCCCTCCCTCAGATAATCGTAGATCATGCCATGCTGGGAGGTGATCTTAGCTGTTGTTCCCATGGTCTGCCCACTGCCTACCGTCTCCGCCTCCAACACCGTCACGCTGACACCGGCTTCCTGCAGCAGATACGCCGTAAGGATCCCCGCCATACCGGCACCAATGACAACCACCTTCTCCTGATGGGTTCCGGTGAACTGCTTTCTCTTTTTCGGCGTCACTTCTTTTTTCCAGATAGATTCCATGAGTTTGCGTCCTCTCGATGAGATTGCTTATTCTATGAAACAGACCACAAATTGTATTACAATCTGTGGTCTGCATATAGTATACCCATATTTACTTAGAAAATACGTATTTTCTATCTCGTATAAATGATCCTCTCACTGCTGAACATCCTGGTAAGCACGTTGACCCCGATAACCGCATAAGCCAGATTCGAAGCCACCGTGATAATGACTGCCGGAAGCTCAATGGTAAAGGAAAATATCCCGGTCATACACTGCACACTGTTGTACAGCGGAATCAGGTAGAAGAACAGGTTTCCCGGCTTCATACTGTCGATCATAGAGGTGATGGCGATCACCATACATACGATCATCAGAGGCGTCACCCAGGTAGTGGCCTCCTTAACATTCTTGGCAAAGGCCGAGATGATGGCGATCAGGGATACGATCACCAGCACGGTGCTTAAGATCACGGCCAGCAGCATGACATAATCGCTGACCTGATAGACGGACGCGCTGATATCTTCCATGCCGCCCATCAGCTTCGGCAGTGACAGCATCGTACCAAGGAAGCTGGACAAACCGCTCAAGATAGCGATGACACTGAGGCTGATAATCTTGCCAAGCGCCAGATGACTGCGCTTCATGGGGGTCACCAGCAATGTTGCGATCGTCCCCCGCTCCTTCTCACCTGCGATGGACTCAGGCGCTACCGCCATACAGCCGGAAAAGAGAAAGACCATCATCAGCATGGGAACCAGCATAGAGAATATCATTCCGGCATTGTCCTTCTCGGAAGCCAGGTCATATTGCTTTTCCTGACTGTTCACGTCAAATTTGTTGGCCATGGACGACTCGTAAGTATCGAGAAGCTCCGTCATCATGCTATAAGCCGTGGAGGAATCCGTATTGGTGGAATTATAGTAGAGCTCCACCTGAGGTGCCTCCTCACCGCTGGTTGCTTCATATGCTGCTACCGCCTGATCGAAATTCTTCGGAAAAACAGCCAGCAGATCACAGCCTGCCTCGCCGTTTTCAAGCATTTCCCTGGCCTGCTCCTCCGTCTTGCCGGTCACGAAGTCCACCGGGAGCCCTTGTACATTCTGAAACGACTCCGGCAGATTCACTGCACATACCTGTGGTACGTAATCCTCTTCTGACGTATACATCGTCGCCATTCCATCGCCCATGAAGGTATACATCACATAGATGAGAATCCCCGGCATGAAGATGGTTGTCAGTACCATTCGCTTATCCTTAAAGAAACGGGCAAATTCCTTCTTCATGATCGTCAAAATATTGTTTTTCATACCGCTTCACCCGCCCTTTCCGCATAAATCTCAAAAAATACATCTTCAAGACTCTTCTCCTTCGTGACATTGGCAAGGGTATCACAGAGCACCATGGAGCCGTCAAAGATAATGCCGACCCGGTCACAGATCTTCTCCACCAGACTGAAGATATGGGTGGAAACAATGATCGTCTTCCCCTGCTTCTTAAGGTCCAGGAGAAAATCCGTCACCACCCGTGCTGTCAGGACATCCAGACCGTTGGTGGGCTCATCAAACACGATCACATCCGGGTCATGTACAATAGAGATTGCCAGCGACACCTTCTGCTTCATACCCGTAGACAGATCCGCCACCTTCACCTCCGCAAACTTCGTGATGCCGAAGGTCTCAAACAGCTGCTCCTTCCTTAACTTCGCCGCCTCCTTCTCCATACCATGAAGCTCCGCGAAAAAGTCAAAGAGATAGTTTGGCGTAAAGAATTCCTCCAGCTTCAGTTCACTGGTGAGAAATCCGATCTTGCCCCGAACCTCTTCGGGCGCATGGCGGACACTGCTTCCGTCCACCAGCACATCGCCCTCCTCCGGGCTTATGAGTGTTGCGATCATACGAAGTGTCGTGGTCTTTCCGGCTCCATTCGGCCCCAACAGGCCGAATATCTCACCCCGGTAGGCCGTAAAGGACAGATGGTTCACCGCCACCTTGACCTTCTCTCTGGTCTTCTCCAATTTCTGCTGCTTCGCAGAGAGCCGGAAGGTCTTTTTTAAGTCCTTCACAATTAAAATTTCTTCCATAATTCCTTCAACCTTTCTGAAAGTCTGTCCGATACGATCTCATGTCCGTCCCGCAGCGGATGCAGCGGTTCTGCGGGAATCCAGCCGGTGCTGTCAATAAAGTACACCTGATCGCCGCTCTCTCTATTATATTCCATAATGGCCTGTTCTAATTCTCCGGGATACACGCCGCAAAATGCCGACAGGGAGATGATCACCGCCTCCTTATTCCGCGCCCTTACAAGCCGGATGAGATCTATGTATTCCCTGACATATACCTCGGCGGTGCTTCCCCGGTCATTTGCTCCGTGATTGATCACGATATAATCCGCATTGGCACTCTCCATAGGTTCCCCGGCATAGCAGAAGGGATAAGCCTCCGCCGCCTTGGGAACGGAACCACAGCCTCCCCTTGTGACACCGACTGCTCCATAGCCCATGATGATGGGCCGAAGTCCCAGCTTCTCTGCCGTCAGCCAGGCATAAGTAGCCATAGAATCATCCTGCCAGGGCCGGTTCCACTGGTCAAAGGCTTCCGGATGATAGAAGGCATCCACCAGCACACCCTCCGTGATGGAGTCACCGATAAATTCTATGGTTTTACGCGCATCCCCCGGAAGGACACCTTCTCCTTCAGCATCAAATCCCAGGAAGGACACCTTCCCCTCCAGGGGCTGGTACCATCTGTGATGAATCTCCGTCGCGCTCTTGTATACCACATGAACCACATGGTTTCCATCCTCCGCTGCCGTCACCCGCAGGAAACGCTCCATGGGAACCTCTACTTTTGCTCCATCATCCACCCATACCCACAGGTGGCCGTATGGGTGCCGGTTGGTCGCCATATCAAAATGCATCACTGCACTTTTCCCGGCAAACGCAAACTCGACCATACTTCCCGGAGCGGTTGTCACCGCCATATGCTCGTACTTCTTCCATCTTCCCGTAAAACGGACTGCTTCACTGTGAATCTCAATAAACATCCTCTTACTCTCCTTCTTTCTATGGTGTGTTTATCAATCTGCCGTCTATATCAAACGCCACTTTAAATTCCCGGCTGTATTGATTGATCAGCGTAATGATCCGCTCTGCTTCCGCCCCTTTCGCCAACGTCGGCTGATAGTCGTTCC
>CAKSAI010000272.1 GCA_934434905.1 uncultured Lachnospiraceae bacterium
ATGGAATACCCACGCAGGCAACGAGGAAAATGGGAGCTTGCTCACATTTGACGACTGCCCGTGGGATTATAGGGAACTTGTTCCCTATAATATCGCAGCGGAATTTAATGTTAATATGAATCTGACGGTGCAGGGTATCATAGGGATGCTGAAGGATTATGAGCATGATCACAACACAGGCATGAATGTGGCAGAGATATCCCAGTTGATTTATGATTATACATCGGGATATCCATATCTTGTTTCACGTATATGCAAGATCATAGATGAGCAACTTCCTTTAAAGCTGCCAGAGACAGTGAATTATTGGACGAAGGAAGGTGTTGTGGAAGCAGTTAAGATTATTTTAGCAGAGCAGAACACACTGTTTGATGATATGAGAAAAAAGCTGGCGGACTTCCCGGAACTTCGAAATATGTTTTACGAGATGCTCTATAATGGTAAGGAATATCCTTATAATTATTATCAGCCAGCCACCGACATGGCAAAAATGTTTGGATACATCACGGACAACCATGGAAAGATAGCAATAGCAAATCGTATTTTTGAGACATGGCTGTATAATCTCTTTGTGGCGGAGGAGAGCTTTGGGAGTGACATCTACAGTGCAGGTGCAGCCGATAAGAATCAGTTTATCAAGGATGGATATCTTGATATGGAGCGGGTTCTGGAGCGTTTTATAGTCCATTATACCGATCTGTACGGTGATCGGGATGATTCCTTCTGTGAAAAGGAGGGGCGAAAATATTTCCTTTTTTACCTAAAACCAATCATTAACGGTACAGGAAATTATTATGTTGAGGCTCAGACCAGAGATGAAAAGCGTACAGATGTCATTATTGATTACCGCGGAAAGCAGGAAGTGGTGGAAATGAAGATCTGGCATGGCGGGGAATATAATCAACGCGGAGAAAAACAGTTGGTAGATTATCTGGAAGCCTATCATTTGCAGAAAGGATATATGCTGAGTTTTAATTTTAACAAAAAGAAAAAAGTTGGCATTCATAAAATTTCGGTAAACGGAAAAACAATCGTGGAAGCTGTTGTATAGAGTACCAAAGGAACCGACGAGAGCAGATTTTGACTGCCTCTCATCGGTTCTTTTGATATTCTCTTGGGGAAACGCCCGTCCTTGATTTAAACACTTTCGAAAAGTACAAAGGGTCATTATATCCACATAAAAATGCAATATCCTTAGAACTGGTAAATCCCTGGTTCATCAGTGTGCAGGCCTGTTGGATGCGGAGCGTTGTAATATACTCAGAGATGCCGACCCGCATGGATGCTTTGAATACAGATGACAGATATTTCTGATGATACATCAATTCCTGACTGATCTTGGCGAGGGAAAGCTCTGTGTCTGAAATATGGTCTTCTATATATTTTCGAATCTGTAACACGACAGAGGATTCCTGCTTTTGGGATTCTCCGTTCTCAAAGAGGGCATCACCTAATACAGAAAACGTATATAGCAAAACGCTCTCGCTTCGCAGATCAGATACGCTGGGATTGGCATGAAGACCACCCAGCCAGAAATCACAAAGATTGGAAAAGCCATGGAAGATACAATTATTGCCGGATATCTTCAGCTTGTCCATAATGGCATTGGTACGTGAGCCCAGATAGCTGATATATGCATATTGAAAATCCTTTACTGATTCGATCACATACGGAACGGCCGGCATACAGAAAAAAATGTCACCTGCGGAAAGCGTGTGCGTGCCGGTGGGAGTATGCAGGTGTCCTTCTCCCTGCATGACTAAATGCATGCGATACATGGAAATGCATTTGAAATTTTCAAAATTCTGTTGTTTGGTCTCTAATACAAAGTGAAGAATGTGAATTCGTTCACCGGTATTTTGATATGGAATAAAACGGCAAATGTTGTTTCCTTCCATTTCCGGTACTCCTTTCAATGATTCTAAGCCAAGTTTATATTGCAGTGTCTGGAATGTCAATATAAATCTGGAATTTCTCCATGTTTATGTGGAAAATATCCATTTTTAAAGAAGAACAAATTTGGTACAATGAAGAAAAACAAACTTTTGGAGGAAATTGTTATGAGTAAGATCAAGGTTGGCGTTATGGGGGCATATCGCGGCAGCAGCATGATCAATTACTGTGCAGTGGCAGATAACGCGGAGGTAGTCGCCATCTGTGATAAATGGGAAGAAGGCCTTGCAAAGCAAAAGGAGCTCCACAAGGGCTTGTCCATTACCTACTACAATAATTTCGATGAATTTATCAAGCATGATATGGATGCAGTGGTGTTGGCCAATTATGCGCACCAGCATGCGACCTTTGCCATCCAGGCAATGAAAGCCGGGAAACATGTATTTTCCGAGGTGGTTCCGGTACAGACGATGAAGGAAGCGGTAGAACTGGTCGAGGCGGTGGAAGAGACAGGAAAAATCTATGCTTATGGGGAGAATTACTGCTACATCGCAGGCCCCTACGAGATGGGGAAGCTCTATAGAGAAGGGAAGATCGGCGAGCTGGAATATGCGGAGTGTGAATACATTCACAATACGGAATCCATATGGCCCAGTATCACTTATGCAGATCCGAACCACTGGCGGAATAAAATGTACTCCACGTTTTATTGCACACATTCACTGGGCCCCATCATCCATGCTACCGGACTGCGTCCAGTTTCTGTGACCGGATATGAGAGCACCAGGAACGAGAGAAGGCTTCGTGTCGGTTCGGGTTGTGCACAGTTTGGAATCGAGATGGTGACATTGGAGAACGGAGGCATTGTGAAGAGTACACATGGTTCCTTGTATAAGAATTCCATCTGGTATTGTATGTATGGCTCCAAGGGGAGAATTGAGACCGCAAGGGAGGACGCCATGGACGGAGCATATGACAAACTGTATGTGAATGCAGATGCTTATTCCGGGGAGTATGGACCGCAAAAGATCGATACGCTTTATCCGGCCACAGACAGGGATGAAAGAAGCAGAAGCTTCGGGCACGGAGGCTCTGATTTCTACTCTATGTGGCATTTTATTGAAAAAATAAAGGAAAATCCAAAGGCGGATATTATTGATGTGTATGAAGCTTTGGATATGTCATTGCCTGGCATGTTTGCTTATCGGTCTATTTTAAAGGGAGGAATCCCCATGGACGTGCCGAATCTCAGAGACAAGGCGATTCGGGAGCAGTACCGCAACGATGTGGCGTGCACGGATCCGGAGGTGGCCGGTGATATGCTGCTTCCCACCTGCAAGAGCGGAACACCTGTGATCGATCCGGCAGTCTACGAGTATATGCGCCAGAAGTGGGAGGAAGATGAAAAGTCGGAAAAAGGCTATGCGCATATGGCGTTTAAGCAGGGCGGAAACGAATGATGCTATACTATTTTCTGCTTGTGATTGCGGCGCTTCTGTTCGCATCGCAGTTTCTGTTCCATCAGAAGTATCAGAATGCGTGCGGAATGGGCTGGATCGCTGTTTTAAATTTTAATATTTATTCCGGTATCGTGGGATTTATGCTGATGTGGATCCTGGGAAAAGGGCATCTTGAATTTTCCTGGTTTTCCTTTGGTGTCGCACTGATGTATGCGCTGGTGAATATCATCTATAATTATGCCAGCATGAAATCCTTTGACACGGTAAACCTGTCAGCGTATTCTATGTTTGCCATGCTGGGCGGGATGCTGCTTCCCTTTGGATACGGAATCCTGTGGAACGGCGAGCCTCTGACAGCCCGGAAAATCATCTGTGGCGGGATCATTGCGGTTGCTCTGCTTTTTACGATTTCCGGCGGGCAGAGCAAGGGGAAGGCACCGCTTTATTATCTGGCTGTGTTTGTGATGAACGGCATGAGTGGTGTGCTTTCTGCCTTTCACCAGTCCCATTCGGAGGTGGCGGTGGACAGCACCAGCTTTATGGCTCTCACCCGGATTGTTACAGTGGCAGTCTGTCTGGTACTGCAGCTTGCGGCAGTACATAAGCTGACACGCATTTCCCGCAAATCATTGATCTATTCTGCCGGATTTGCTGTGTTCTGCGGAATGGGGAATCTGTTTACGCTGATTGCACTGACGAAGCTTCCGGCTTCCGTTCAGTATCCCATCCTCACCGGTGGCGTGATCGTATTTTCCACGGCAATCAGTGCCATAAGGAAAGAAAAACTGACAGCGAAACAGGTAGTTGCTGCGGTTCTGGCGTTGAGTGCCACAATGATTATCATGTGATGAATAACGGGAGGCAGACAGCTTATGAAGCTGTCGCCTCCCGTTGCACTTACCGTTCATATACTGTATAGTGATGCCTGCGCAACAGGAGAATTGCCTGCCGAAGTGGGTCTTCCCCGTAGAACTCAATGCGCAGAACTCCCTGCTGGAATTCCCGGTTATGGATGATCCCGATGTTCTTGATGCTGATGGCGTTGGTGGCGAGGATCGTGGCGATGGTTGCGATCCCGCCGGCCTCGTCAATGAGATCGCAGTAAATCTCGTAGATACGTGGTAAGGAGCTGTTCTTCTGTATGGGTAGCGAATCACGATAGTCCTTGGCCTGTTGGAAGAAGGAGAGGATGGCACATTCGTCACTCTCTGAGATCTCCTCCCGGATGGTCTCCATATCGTGAATGAAGTGGTTCAGCAGTATCAAAAGCTGTTCCCGATTCGTCTCGCAGATCTCCTCCCACATGACAGG
>CAKSAI010000273.1 GCA_934434905.1 uncultured Lachnospiraceae bacterium
GGGATGGTGTGGAGGAGTACACGCCGACCTTCACCTACCAGGGCTTCCGGTATTGTCTTGTTTCCGGTATTACGGATGAGCAGGCAGTACCTGAGCTTTTGACCTATGAGGTGATGTCCTCGGATCTGAAAATAAACGGTAGCTTCAGTTGTTCGGATGATATTGTAAACAAGCTGCAGAGAGCTACTTATAATGCAGATATTTCGAACTTTTACTATTTCCCGACCGATTGTCCGCACCGCGAGAAGAATGGCTGGACGGCTGATGCTGCGCTTTCGGCTGAGCAGATGCTGTTCCATTTAACACCGGAGGTCAGCTACCATGAATGGCTGAATAATATCCGCAAAGCCCAGCGAGAGGACGGCGCACTGCCGGGGATTGTGCCTACGGGCGGCTGGGGCTTCGACTGGGGCAACGGCCCGGCGTGGGACTGTGTACTGTTTTACCTGCCGTATTACACCTGGATTTACCGGAATGATACCGACATTATCCGGGAAAATGCCGGAGCCTTTATGCGCTATTTACATTATATCTCTACCCGGCGGGATGAGCATGGGTTGGTACATATCGGTCTTGGGGACTGGCTTCACATCGGGTGTGCCGTACCCAAGGCGCCCCTGGAGGTGACGGACACCTTAAAGTGCATGGACATGTGCCATATGGCGGAAGTGATGTTTGGCGTGATCGGCATGACGGCACAGGCAGCGTTTGCCAAAGCACTATACGAAGAATTCCGCACTGCAGCCCGGAGAGAACTGATCTTGGATGACTGTGTGACTGTACTGGGGAACTGCCAGACATCCCAGGCTATGGCGATTGCTTACAATCTGTTCGATGATGCCGAGAAGCCTGCTGCATTCCGGGTATTGCTGCAATTGATCCATGCGCAGGACGATCATCTTGATACCGGATGCCTGGGCGCCCGGATTATCTTCCATGTGCTGTCAGCTTTCGGACAAGCGGAGCTTGCCTATAAAATGATCACCCGCACAGACTTCCCTTCTTATGGACATTGGGTTGCCCACGAGAACTGTACCTCACTGTTTGAGGAATTCCAGCGAAAGGAAGCAAAACCGAACTCGAAGAATCACCACTTCTTCGGGGATGTCAGCTCCTGGTTCCTGAAAAACTTAGCCGGGATTAAGGTCAATCCCCATGTACGCGATGCCAATGAGATTGAGATCTCGCCGGAATTTTTGGATGAATTACAGCGTGCTGAGGGCGAGATCGGCGTGCCTGCCGGTAAGGTCTCTGTAGCCTGGCACCGCGAGGGTGAGAACATTGTCTTAGATGTAACGGTGCCGGAAGGTGTGAGCGGCGACATTCGCCTAAAGAACGGCTATGTGTTTGCGGATATTTATCAGCTGATCGTGCAGCCGGTACGCACCGGTCACTATTTACTGAAAAAAATATAAAATGCACTTGTCATTTCCTGTCGGAAATGGTAGAATGTAGGAAATGAAAAAGACCTGGAGAGATGGAGCAGGGTTTTTGTACAGCGATATGGCTGTATAAAAGCTGTGCTCTTTTCTAGTTCCACAGAAGTCTTGTACTATGGATGAAAGCGTTCCGTACAGGATCTGATTTTTTGGGAGTTTTATAGAAAATTATTTTATAGGAGGGTGAAGCAAATGCAGAAGTATGTGATGGCATTGGATGCCGGAACCACCAGCAACCGATGCATTCTGTTTAACGAGAAGGGTGAGATCGTCAGTGTGGCGCAGAAGGAATTTACCCAGTATTTCCCCAGACCGGGCTGGGTGGAGCATGACGCGAATGAGATCTGGTCCACCCAACTGGGAGTGGCGGTGGAAGCCATGCAGAAGATCGGAGCAACGGCGGGGGACATTGCCGCCATCGGTATTACCAATCAACGTGAGACCACCATCGTCTGGGATAAGGCTACGGGAGAGCCGGTGTACAACGCGATTGTGTGGCAGTGCCGGAGAACCTCGGAGTACTGTGATTCCTTAAAAGCAAAGGGACTGACGGAGTGTTATCGGGCGAAGACGGGACTGGTCATCGATGCCTACTTTTCCGGGACGAAGCTTAGGTGGATCCTGGATAACGTGGCGGGGGCCCGGAAGCGGGCGGAGCGTGGCGAGTTGCTGTTCGGAACTGTGGAGACCTGGCTTATCTGGAAGCTGACCAGAGGGCTGGTTCATGTGACGGATTATTCCAACGCTTCCAGAACCATACTTTTTAACATCAACGATCTGTGCTGGGATCAGGAGATCCTTGAAGAACTTAACATTCCCGCATGTATGCTTCCCGCACCGATGCCATCCAGCGCAGTGTACGGTGTCACGGACGAGTCTTTCTTCGGAGGAGAGATTCCCATCGCAGGGGCGGCGGGCGACCAGCAGGCGGCATTGTTCGGACAGACTTGTTTTCGGCCGGGTGAAGCGAAGAATACCTATGGGACCGGCTGCTTTCTGCTGATGAATACCGGCGAGAAACCTGTATTTTCAAAGAACGGGCTGGTGACTACCATTGCCTGGGGCTTAGACGGCAAGGTGACCTACGCCCTGGAGGGATCCATCTTCGTGGCAGGAGCAGCCATCCAGTGGCTGCGGGATGAGATGAGGCTTATCGACAGTGCGGCGGATTCCGACTACATGGCAAGAAAGGTGAAGGACACCAACGGCTGCTATGTGGTGCCGGCTTTCACAGGACTGGGGGCGCCCCACTGGGATCAGTATGCCAGAGGTACCATCGTCGGATTGACCCGTGGCGTCAACAAGTACCATATCATCCGGGCTACCCTGGAATCCCTGGCTTATCAGACCAACGATGTGCTCTGCGCCATGCGTGCAGATTCCGGCATTGAGCTTGCGTCCTTGAAGGTGGACGGCGGCGCCAGCGCCAATAACTTCCTCATGCAGACCCAGGCGGATATCATAGACGCCCCGGTGAATCGACCAAAATGCGTGGAGACCACTGCCATGGGAGCCGCGTATCTGGCGGGGCTGGCTGTGGGGTATTGGGACAGCAAGGAGGATGTGGTGAAGAACTGGGCCATTGATGCCAGGTTTGAACCTGAGATCAGCGCCGAGGAACGCGCCAAGCGTATCAAGGGCTGGAACAAAGCAGTAAAATATTCCTTTGCCTGGGCGAAGGACGAATAAATAGGAGGCAATTTATGAAGTATGATGTTGTGATCATCGGAGCAGGCGTCTGCGGCAGCTCCATTGCCAGGGAGCTTTCCCGCTGGCAGCTTAAAATCGCAGTTCTGGAAAAGGAAGAGGATGTGTGCTGCGGCACTTCCAAGGCCAACAGCGGCATCGCCCATGCGGGCTTTGACGCGGAGGAAGGCAGTCTGATGGCGAAGCTGAATGTGGAAGGCAGCCAGATGATGGAGGAGCTGTCCAAGGAACTGGATTTCGCCTATGAGCGGAACGGATCCCTGGTGCTCTGCTTTTCCGAGGAAGACAGGCCGGGACTTCAAAAGCTTTACAACCGGGGACTTGCCAATGGCGTGAAGGAGCTTCGGATCCTTGATAAGGACGAAGTCCGGGCACTGGAGCCAAACATTTCCGATGAGGTTGTGGCGGCTCTGTATGCGCCTACCGGCGGTATCGTATGTCCCTTTGGACTCACCATCGCCATGGCAGAGAATGCGTATACCAACGGCGTGGAGTTCTATTTTGACAGAGAGGTGACAAGAATCGAGAAGTCTTCGGAGGGCTGGAAGGTCTGGGCCGGGGAGGAAGTCTTTACGGCAGCCTGCGTAGTCAATGCGGTCGGCGTATATGCGGATGTGTTCCATAACATGGTTAGCGATAAGAAGATCCACATCACGGCAAGAAGGGGCGATTACTGTCTGTTAGACAAGGGAACCAAGGGCTTTGTCACCCACACGGTGTTCCAGCTTCCGGGCAAGTACGGCAAGGGCGTGCTGGTGAGCCCCACGGTTCACGGCAATACCCTGGTAGGACCTACGGCGATTGATATTGAGAATAAGGAAGGCACCAACACCACCCAGGAGGGATTGGCGGAGCTTCGGACCAAGGCAGCCAGGAGTGTGAAGAACCTTCCCATGAATCAGGTGATCACTTCCTTTGCGGGTCTGCGTGCCCATGAGGATCACCATGAATTTATTATTGAAGAGGTGGAGGGCGCAGAGGGCTTTATCGACTGCGCAGGAACCGAGTCTCCGGGACTTACCAGTGCTCCGGCTATCGGGAAGATGGTGGCCGGTATTGTGACGGATAAGCTGCATCCGGCGAAAAATGAGAATTTCTGCGGAACCAGGAAGGGCGTCTTAAATCCGGCAACGCTCACCAAGGAGGAGCGGGCAGCACTGATCAAGGAGAAGCCTGCGTATGGAACCATCATCTGTCGGTGTGAGATGGTTACGGAGGGAGAGATCATCGATGCGGTGACACGTCCTCTGGGTGCCAAGTCCTTAGACGGTGTAAAGCGCAGAACCAGAGCGGGTATGGGGAGATGTCAGGCCGGCTTCTGCTCACCCAAGACCATGGAGATCATTGCAAGAGAACGTCATATTCCCCTTTCGGAGGTCACCAAGTCCGGCGGCGACTCCAGGATCATTCAGGGAATCAATAAGGACAGGCTGTAGGAGGTTTGGAAAATGAACTATGATATCGTAATTATCGGCGGCGGCCCGGCGGGTCTTGCGGCCGCATTGGAA
>CAKSAI010000274.1 GCA_934434905.1 uncultured Lachnospiraceae bacterium
AACTTTACCTTTGCAAATTGGGAATATTCTGCTATAATGGTTTATAATAAATTTTAGGAGGCGTTCCAAATGGCTGAAGACAGAAAAGCATATAAGATAAAGGACGATACATTAGGTGAGGTACGCATTGCCGACGAGGTAGTGGCGATCATTGCGGGACTGGCCGCCACCGAGGTGGAAGGTGTCAGCTCCATGGCCGGCAATATCACCAATGAGCTGGTAAGCAAGCTTGGCATGAAGAATCTCTCCAAGGGTATCAAGGTGGATGTGACAGAAGGTGTTGTGCGTGTGGATGTTGCGCTGAACATTGCTTTTGGCTACGCCATTCCGGAGGTATCTGCCAAGGTGCAGGAGAAGGTAAAGTCAGCGGTAGAGAATATGACAGGACTTGAGGTGAGCAATGTCAATATTCGCATTGCAGCCGTAGATCTTGGAAAGAGCAAGTAAGCATCGGGAAGCAGGAAGATTATGAACAGATATGAATTGCGGGAGCAGGTATTTAAGATGCTGTTCCGTGCGGAATTTTATGAGAAAGAGGAGCTGCCGGAGCAACTGGCGCTTTTCTTCGACGAGCTGGATCAGAAGGAAGATAAGGATGTTTCCTATATTCAGACGAAGTATGAGCATATCCTGGAGTACTTGCCGAAGATCGATCAGATGATCAATGAGGCGGCCAAGGGCTGGAAGACCAGCCGTATGGGAAAGGTGGATCTGACCCTGATCCGCCTGGCCGTCTATGAGATGAAGTATGAAGAGGATATTCCCACAGGAGTTGCCATCAACGAGGCGGTGGAGCTGGCTAAGCGCTACGGCACCGATGATTCAGCTTCCTTTGTCAATGGGATCCTGGCAAAGCTGACATGAGGAAAAACGTCTATACCGTCAGCCAGGTCAACAGCTATATCAAGAATATGTTCGCCCAGGATTTTATGATGAATAAGATCTATGTGAAGGGGGAAGTATCGAATTGCAAGTATCACCCTACCGGACATATTTATTTTACATTGAAGGATGAAACCGGAGCCTTGCAGGCAGTCATGTTCGCCGCCAGCCGGAAAGGATTGGCATTCCCTATGAAGAACGGGGATAACGTGATTGCATTAGGCTCTATTGCTGTTTATGAGAGAGATGGAAAATATCAGCTCTACGCCCAGGAGATACTTTTAGACGGCGCAGGGCTGTTGTATCAAAGATTTGAGGCATTGAAGCAGGAACTGTCGGAGATGGGAATGTTTGCGCCGGAATATAAGCAGCCCATTCCAAAGTATGCGAGACGTGTCGGCATAGTCACTGCTTCCACCGGTGCAGCAATCCGGGATATCCAGAATATATCCGCCAGGCGAAACCCCTACGTACAGTTGATCCTCTGTCCGGCTCTGGTGCAGGGAGAGGGGGCAGCGGCCAGTATCGTGAATGGCATCCGCGCACTGGATATGCTGGGCGTGGATGTGATCATCGTAGGACGGGGCGGCGGCTCCATGGAAGATCTATGGGCCTTCAATGAGGAGGTTGTGGCAAGAGCTATCTTCGAGTGCAATACGCCCATTATCTCCGCCGTTGGACATGAGACAGATGTTACCATCGCAGACTTTGTGGCAGATATGCGGGCACCAACGCCTTCCGCGGCCGCAGAGCTGGCAGTGTTTGACTTAAAGGAGCTCCTGGAGCTCCTCGACAGCATGCATATGGCTATGAATCGCCGGATGTCGGACAAGCTTGACAGCAGCAGAGAACGGACGGAGAGCTATGCACACCGTCTGAATCTATTAAGCCCCGGTCGGCGCATGAATGATCGGCGGCAGAGTATTGCTGACTTGGAAGCCCGCTTGCTGGAGCTGATGGAACGAAAGGTTGCAGAAGCCCGCCATCGTCTGGAGCTGTGCGCCGGAAGTCTGGAAGGCCTGTCCCCCTTAAAAAAGCTAAGTCAGGGCTACTCCGTCGTCACAGACGGTCAGGGAAAGAATGTCACAGAAGCCGACCAGGTGCAGGTGGGTGATGAGATTCAGGTTCACTTGCTGAAGGGCCGGATTGACGCAAGGGTGACGGAAATCATCCCATAGCAGACAGAACGCGCCGGAGTATGCAAATGTAAGAGAAATATAAGAACGGAGCAGATCACAATGAATGAAAATGAAACTCCAATGACGGATCAAAATCAGTCGTTAGAAGAACTCCTCACCGACATAGAGAACATCATCAATAATCTCCAGCAAAAGGATATCTCCCTGGAGGATTCCTTTGCGCTGTACCAGCAGGGCATCGGGAAGCTGAAGCTCTGCAACGAGAAGATCGATGCGGTGGAAAAGAAGCTTCTGATCCTGGATGAGGAAGGGCAGTTGCAGACAGATAATCGGTAGCAGTGCTGTATGGTACACAACCACTGCGGATATTTGTGGCAATGCATACAAGCGAAGGAAGAACAAGAAGGAGTCAATGATATATATGGAGATGGAAAAGAAAATCGAGCAGGAGATTGGCGTGCGCACAGCCGCCATTGAGAAAATTATAAAAAGTTATCTTCCCAAGGAGGAAGGCTATCAGAAGAAGGTTGTGGAGGCCATGAATTACAGCGTTCTGGCCGGAGGCAAGCGGCTTCGCCCATTGCTGATGCTGGAGACCTATCGGCTCTTTGGCGGTAAATCCAAGGTGATCGCGCCCTTCATGGCGGCCATTGAGATGATACATACCTACTCCCTGGTTCACGATGACCTGCCCGCCATGGACAATGACGAATACCGTCGGGGCAAGAAGACCACCCATGCGGCCTATGGTGAGGCCTTCGGTATCCTGGCCGGAGACGGACTTTTGAATTATGCCTTCGAGACAGCTCTTACCGCTTTTGATATGGAACCGGAGAATGGAAACATTGCCAAGGCATTAAAGATATTGGCGGGAAAAGCGGGAATCTATGGTATGATCGGCGGCCAGACTGTGGATGTCGAATACTCCGGGAAGCCTCTGGACAAGGAACGCCTGGACTTTATCTATCGTTTGAAGACCAGCGCCCTCTTAGAAGCGGCGATGCTGGTCGGCGCTGTACTGGCGGGGGCCACAGACAGTGAGCAGAAGGACATAGAGCAGACAGCAGCGGATCTTGGCCTTGCTTTCCAGATTCAGGATGATATCTTAGATGTTACCAGTACCCCGGAGGTGTTGGGGAAGCCTATCGGCAGCGATGAGAAGAACCAGAAGACGACTTACGTTACACTGGAAGGCCTTGAAAAGGCGCAGACAGACGTGGAAGAGATCTCCAGACGTGCAGTCCGCAGGCTGGAGAGCCTGGTTGTGAAGAATGAATTTCTGGTGCATTTGATGCTGTATCTCATTCACCGCGAAAAGTAATTCGACAGGGTGAATTTAGAAGGAAGCAGAAATATGATATTGGATAAAATACAGAAACCAAATGATATAAAGTCACTGTCCACACAGGAACTGGAGCTTCTTGCAGAAGAGATCCGTCAGTTTCTGATCGAGAAGATATCCGTAACCGGCGGCCATCTGGCCTCAAACCTGGGCGTGGTGGAGCTGACGATAGCACTGCATATGGCGTTCAGTCTGCCGGAGGACAAGATCATCTGGGACGTCGGCCACCAGTCCTACAGTCACAAGCTTCTCACTGGCCGGAGGGAGGGCTTTGATCAACTGCGGAAATATGGCGGTATGAGCGGTTTTCCCAAGCGCAAGGAAAGTGAATGCGACTGCTTTGATACCGGACACAGTTCTACCTCCATCTCCGCAGGACTGGGGTATGCACAGGCGCGGGAGCTCATCGGCGGCACCAATAAGGTCGTGGCGGTGATCGGAGACGGTGCACTGACGGGAGGAATGGCTTACGAGGCATTGAACAACGCTTCCCGGCTGGATTCCAATTTCATCATTGTCCTTAACGATAATAACATGTCTATCTCAGAGAATGTGGGCGGGTTGTCCAAACACCTGGCTAATCTGCGGACGGCGGATGCCTACCAGGATCTGAAAACGGGGGTCACCAATTCCTTAAACAAGATTCCGATATACGGCGAGCGTATGGTAAAGCGTATCCGTCAGACCAAGAGCGGTATCAAGCAGCTACTGATCCCCGGTATGCTCTTTGAAAATATGGGAATTACCTATCTGGGGCCGGTGGATGGCCACAATATCCCGGAGCTGGTGAAGATCCTAAAGGAAGCTTCCAAGGTGAAGGGAGCCGTGCTGGTGCATGCCATCACCCAGAAGGGCAAGGGATATCTGCCGGCAGAGCGCCATCCTTCCCGGTTTCATGGGACGGATTCCTTCGAGATCGAGACGGGACTTCCGAAAAACAGAAACAAAAAGGCCAGCTATACGGATATTTTTTCCACCGTCATGCGGAAGCTGGGCGACCGCGATGAGAAGGTGGTAGCCATCACGGCTGCCATGGCAGACGGAACCGGGCTCAAGCGTTTCCACAACATGTTCCCGGAACGATTCTTTGATGTGGGAATCGCGGAGGAGCACGCAGTCACTTTTGCTGCGGGATTGGCAGCGGCAGGCTTAAAGCCGGTGGTTGCCGTTTATTCTTCTTTTTTACAGAGAGCGTATGACCAGATCATCCACGATGTCTGTATCCAGGATCTGCCGGTGGTATTTGCTGTTGACCGGGCCGGTCTTGTGG
>CAKSAI010000275.1 GCA_934434905.1 uncultured Lachnospiraceae bacterium
GGTTACTATCAATGTCGAGCTGTTTGGTCGTGAAACACCAGTAGAAATAAGTTTCACAGATGTTAAAAAGTTGTAGATAGGACAATAGGATTCCCAATCCTATTGAAAAAAAGGAGGCAATCTCAAATGGCAAAAAAAGTAACAGGTTATATCAAACTGCAGATTCCGGCCGGCAAGGCTACGCCTGCACCGCCAGTTGGACCTGCACTCGGACAGCACGGTGTGAACATCGTGGAGTTCACGAAGCAGTTTAACGCACGCACAGCCGATCAGGGCGATCTGATCATACCGGTAGTAATTACCGTATATTCAGACAGAAGCTTCAGCTTCATTACGAAGACCCCGCCGGCTCCGGTGCTGATCAAGAAGGCATGCAACATCAAGTCCGGTTCCGCCACGCCGAACAAGACTAAGGTGGCAACGATTTCCAAGGCTAAGGTTCAGGAGATCGCAGAGCTGAAAATGCCGGATCTGAACGCAGCTTCTTTGGAATCTGCAATGAGCATGATCGCCGGAACAGCCAGAAGCATGGGCGTAACGGTAACTGATTAAGGAACGATTGTGGGAGGGTCCTCTCCCGATAATACCACCAGGAGGTTAGTGAAATGAAAAGAGGAAAGAAATACGTTGAGGCTGCAAAGTTAATCGACAGAGCAGTTCAATATGATACAGCAGATGCGATCAGCTTGGTTAAGAAGACCGCAGCTGCAAAGTTTGATGAGACAGTTGAAGCTCATATCAGAACCGGTTGTGACGGACGTCACGCCGAGCAGCAGATCCGTGGTGCGGTGGTACTGCCTCACGGAACAGGTAAGACAGTCAAGGTTCTTGTTTTCGCCAAGGGCGACAAGGCAGACGAAGCGCAGGCAGCAGGTGCCGACTATGTGGGCGGCGACGAGATGATCCCGAAGATCCAGAACGAAGGATGGCTGGACTTCGACGTTGTAGTTGCCACACCTGACATGATGGGCGTTGTCGGACGTCTGGGACGTGTGCTCGGACCCAAGGGCTTAATGCCGAACCCCAAGGCAGGAACCGTAACCATGGACGTTACCAAGGCTGTGAAGGATATCAAAGCCGGTAAGATTGAGTACAGACTGGACAAGACAAATATTATCCATGTGCCAATTGGGAAAGCATCTTTTACAGAAGAGCAGTTAGCGGACAACTTCCAGACCTTAATGGATGCAATCATCAAAGCCAGACCCAGTGCCCTGAAGGGTCAGTACTTAAGAAGCGTGGTACTGGCAACCACCATGGGACCTGGCGTGAAGCTTAACGTCGCAAAGTTTGTCTAATAAGTGATTGACATCCGAAATAGACAATGCTATAATAAGCAAGCTTGTTGTGAGCTTATCACAACATTATATGCCGAAGACAGCAGGTGCCGCAAGGCGTAACAGCAATGGCCTGCCGAGGAGCTTACAGCAATAGCTGTATGATGAAAAGAAATTTTCTAAGCCTCTTTGTCTTTGACGAAGGGGCTTTTAAATTGGATCATCCGATTTAAAAGCCTGCCAAGAATAAAAAAAGGAGGTGCACGATTCGTGGCAAAAGTAGAATTGAAGAAACCGATCGTAGATGAGATATCCGAGCAGATCAAGGACGCACAGAGTGTGGTATTGGTTGACTACCGCGGCCTTACCGTGGAGCAGGATACTCAGTTACGTAAGCAGTTAAGAGAAGCCGGTATAACCTACAAAGTTTACAAGAACACATTGATGAACTTTGCTTTCAAGGGAACGGACTTCGAAGCAATGTCTTCTTATTTGGAAGGCCCCAACGCCATCGCGATTTCAAAGGAAGACGCAACTGCTCCGGCAAGGATCCTGGCTAAATATGCCAAGAACGTTCCGGCTCTTGAGCTGAAGGCCGGCGTTGTGGAAGGCATGTTCTATGACGCAAAGGGAATCCAGGCGGTAGCAACAGTTCCGTCCAGAGAAGAATTGCTGTCCAAGTTGCTTGGAAGCCTGCAGTCACCGATCACCAACCTGGCACGCGTTCTTAATCAGATCGCAGAGCAGGGCGGCGCGGCAGACGCAGCGGTAGCAGCGCCAGCAGCAGAGGAAGCTCCGGCAGAGGCTCCTGCAGAGGAAGCAGCCGAGGCTCCGGCAGAGACACCTGCAGAGTAAAGCAGGGAAATTAAGTAAGAATAAGAACAAACAAATCAAATTTTAAAACGGAGGTAAATAATAATGGCAAAGTTAACAACCGCAGAATTTATTGAAGCCATCAAAGAGTTAAGCGTATTAGAGCTGAATGACCTGGTAAAGGCATGTGAAGAAGAGTTTGGCGTATCCGCAGCAGCAGGTGTTGTAGTTGCAGCAGCAGCAGGCGATGGTGGAGCCGCTGAGGAAGAGAAGACCGAGTTCAACGTAGAGCTGACAGAGGTTGGCCCGAACAAGGTTAAGGTTATCAAGGTTGTCCGTGAAGTTACCGGCCTGGGCCTGAAGGAAGCCAAGGAAGTGGTTGACGGAGCTCCCAAGAACGTGAAGGAAGGCGTTGAGAAGGCAGAGGCTGAGGATATCAAGACTAAGCTGGAAGCTGAAGGCGCAAAGGTTACTCTGAAATAAGAGAACTGTTCTGAAATAAGCGATAAGTTGAAAGGGACATGTGGAAGATTTCTGCATGTCCCCTTTCTCGTTCAGCCCACGCCATTCGCAAAATCGCACAAAAAAATTGAAAAAGGGCTTGACTTGACTTGACTTTCCGTGTTATCATATACGGTGCACTATTGTGGTGACGTAGGCCTATTTTCTTACAAAGCACGGAAAATCAAGGCCTTAGCGTATTTTTATACGCGCGCAGCACCGGAGCACAAGATATAGCAGTCCGGTGTTTTGCATTTACTGCATATTGCTTATTCAGTATTTCCGGGATGTTCGCGGTCCGGGAAATAGGAATTAAATATAAAACGAGAGGTGAAGCGTCAATGGAGAAAAACAGAATACGTCCGATTCAATCAGGGAAAAACGTTCGTATGAGTTACTCGCGGCAGAAGGAAGTATTGGAAATGCCCAATTTGATCGAAGTTCAGAAAGATTCCTATCAGTGGTTTCTGGACGAGGGATTAAAGGAAGTATTTGATGATATTTCCCCCATCGCGGACTACAGCGGACATTTGAGCCTGGAGTTCGTTGATTTTACTTTGTGTGAGAAGGAAGTAAAATATTCCATAGCGGAATGCAAAGAAAGAGATGCCACCTATGCTGCACCGCTGAAGGTTCGGGTAAGGTTGCATAACAAGGAAACCGACGAGATCAACGAGCATGAGATCTTCATGGGCGATCTGCCTCTTATGACGGAGACGGGAACCTTCGTTATCAATGGCGCAGAGCGTGTTATCGTCAGCCAGTTGGTGCGTTCTCCGGGTATTTACTATGCGATTTCCCATGATAAGCTGGGAAAGAAGCTGTATTCCTGTACCGTGATTCCGAATCGTGGTGCCTGGCTGGAATATGAGACTGATTCCAACGATATCTTCTATGTCCGTGTAGACCGGACCAGGAAGGTGCCGATTACTGTATTGATCCGTGCCCTGGGTATTGGAACCAATCAGGAGATCATTGATCTGTTTGGTGAGGAGCCGAAGGTCATCGCAAGCTTTGGCAAGGATGTGGCGACCAACTATCAGGAGGGACTTCTGGAGCTGTATAAGAAGATCCGTCCCGGCGAGCCGCTGACTGTGGAGAGCGCCGAGAGCCTGATCACGGCTATGTTCTTCGATCCCAGAAGATATGACCTGGCCAAGGTAAATTTAATAAGAAGCTGTCCTTTAAGAACCGCCTGAACGGACATGTCCTGGCGGAGGATGTGGTGGACACCACAACAGGCGAGATCCTGGCGGAGAAAGGCACCGTGCTGAACCGTGAGCAGGCGCAGAGCATTCAGGATGCTGCTGTTCCTTATGTATGGATCCAGGGCGAGGAGAGGAACGTTAAGGTTCTCTCTAATATGATGGTAGATATCACGCATTTCGTGGATGTGGATCCCAAGGAGGTTGGTGTTACCGAGCTCGTATACTATCCGGTGCTGGAGAAGCTTCTGGAGGAGAATGAGAGCCTGGAGGATATCAAGGACGCGATCCGCAAGAATATCCATGAGCTGATTCCGAAGCATATCACCAAGGAAGATATCCTTGCTTCCATTAACTATAATATGCACCTGGAGTATGGCATTGGAAACGATGACGATATCGACCATTTGGGTAACCGTCGTATCCGTGCTGTGGGTGAACTTCTGCAGAATCAGTATCGGATCGGCCTGTCCAGAATGGAGCGGGTGGTTCGTGAACGGATGACAACCCAGGACCTGGAGGGAATCTCTCCCCAGAGTTTGATCAATATTAAGCCCGTGACTGCAGCTGTGAAGGAATTCTTCGGTTCCTCCCAGTTGTCCCAGTTCATGGATCAGAACAACCCGCTGGGCGAGCTGACCCATAAGCGGCGTCTGTCCGCGTTGGGACCGGGTGGTCTGTCCAGAGATCGTGCCGGTTTCGAGGTCCGCGACGTACACTATTCCCACTACGGGAGAATGTGCCCCATTGAGACCCCGGAAGGTCCGAACATCGGTCTGATCAACTCGCTTGCTACTTATGCAAGAATCAATGAATATGGA
>CAKSAI010000276.1 GCA_934434905.1 uncultured Lachnospiraceae bacterium
ATATTAGGGTTGGACAGTTCGGGGCTGGTGGCCAGCGTGGCAGTGGTGGAGGACGATAACCTGCTGGCGGAATATACGGTGAATTATAAGAAAACCCATTCCCAGACATTGCTTCCCATGCTGGATGAGATTGCAAAAATGATAGAATTGGATCTGGCGACGATAGACGCAATTGCTGTCGCGGGTGGACCGGGATCCTTCACCGGGCTTCGTATCGGCTCTGCCACAGCCAAAGGTCTGGGTCTGGCTTTGGACAAGCCTCTGGTCTCGGTGCCTACGGTGGACGGTATTGCATATAACCTCTGCGGAGACAGAGATCTGGTATGCCCGCTGATGGATGCGAGAAGGAATCAGACCTATACCGGACTGTATGCATTTGACGGAAATGAGATGGAAGTATTGGTGCCCCAGCAGGCTGTGGGCATCGATGAGATGATAGATACCGTGAATAGCTTTGAACGGGATGTGGTATTTCTGGGGGATGGCGTCCCCGTGTTTCGGGAGTATATCAAGGAGCATTGCCGGGTGAGTTATCGCTTCGCGCCTGCACACATGAATAAGCAGCGGGCCGCCGCACTGGCAGCTCTTGCACAGCAGTATTATGCGCAGGGCAAGACCCAGACAGCAGCGGAACACCGCCCGGATTATCTGCGTCTGTCCCAGGCGGAACGCGAACGTCTGGAACAGCAGAGACAGGAGCAGGAGCAGAATCAAAAGTAGGAACAGAATCAAAGCAGGAGCAGAGATGAGAGCAGGAGAGCCGAAAACAGGAACAGCGGTTATTGCGGACACTTTACCTGGACTTATAATACGGAAAATGGAACGGGAGGATGCCGCCGAAGTCAGCCGACTGGAAGCCGAGATTTTTACCCGGCCATGGAGCGGACAGGGCTTTCTGGATGCACTTTCCGGCGAAGGAGTGATCTTCCTTGTGGCAGAGCTACAGGGAGAGATCGTGGGATACTGCGGCATGTACTGCGCGGCAGATGAGGGAGAGATTACCAATGTGGCCGTTGCACCTAAGGCGCGAAGGCATGGAGTGGGGAAGCAGTTGATGGAGCATTTTCTTAGGGAAGCGAAGGATGCCGGCGCAAGGCAGGTGATCCTGGAGGTTCGCATCTCCAACGAAGCCGCCATTCACCTGTATGAGAGGTTCGGCTTTACGATCCGGGGAACCCGTAAGGACTTCTACGACGAACCCAGAGAGGATGCCTATGTGATGATACGCAGCCAGTAATTTCCACTATACCTGCCCGCGGTAGATTGGTTATAATCTGGTATATCGGAAGCTTTGCAGAGACTTCCGGTTCTGCGCGGAATGTGCAGAGTATAGGAAACAGGAGGAAACCAATATGGAAAAAAGAATCATCTGTAATTGCTGTGGAAAAGAAATTAAAGTAGCGGGCGGAATTGCCATGGAGGACTATCTTCCTATTAAGAAGGAATGGGGATATTTCTCCGGTAAGGACGGAAAGCTTCAGGAGTGTATTCTTTGCGAAGTCTGCTGGGATACGATCACCAGCCGTTTCCGGGTTCCGGTTTCTGCCACGGAGATTACCGAACTTGTATAGAGAGCCCGCAAGGGCAGTTGGAAAGGAAATAGTATGTTAGATGTTTGTTTGTTGGGGACAGGAGGCATGATGCCCCTGCCTCGCCGGTGGCTGACCTCGCTTATGACGAGATTCAATGGCTGCAGCCTGATGATCGACTGCGGGGAAGGCACCCAGATTGCAGTGAAGGAAAAAGGATGGAGCTTAAAGCCCGTGGATATCATGTGTTTTACCCATTATCATGCGGATCATATCAGCGGTCTGCCGGGAATCCTTTTGACTATGGGAAATGCGGAGCGGACAGAGCCGCTTATCATGATAGGCCCAAGGGGGCTGGAACGCGTGGTAACTGCGTTGCGGACTATTGCGCCGGAGTTGCCCTTCCCCATCGAATACCGGGAACTGGAGGAGCCGGAGCAGACCTTTTTACTGAAAGGATACAAGATCACAGCCTTCAAGGTGAATCATAATATTCCCTGCTACGGCTACAGCATTGAGATCCCGCGGGCCGGGCAGTTTCAGGTGGAGCAGGCGAAGAAGCTGGAGATTCCCATCAAGTGCTGGAATCCGCTGCAGAAGGGAATGACGGTGGAGGCGGATGGACGCGTCTTTACACCGGATATGGTGATGGGACCGTCTCGCAAGGGAATCAAAGTCACCTACTGCACCGATACACGGCCTACCCGTTCTATTGTGGAGCATGCAAAGGCATCGGATCTGTTTATCTGCGAAGGAATGTATGCGGAGAAGGACAAGGAGGCCAAGGCCAGGCAGTATAAGCATATGACCTTTTACGAGGCGGCCAGGCTTGCCAGGGATGCAGAGGTTGCACAGATGTGGCTGACACATTTCAGCCCGTCCCTGGTGCGCGGGGAAGACTACATGGAGCAGGTGCGTGCTATTTTCCCGGAGAGCTATCTGGGAAAAGACGGAAAAACGGTAGAACTGGACTTTGAATAGGAACAATTAAGAAGGAATCGAAATTATGGGCGAACAGAAGGAAGATATTTATATACTTGCCATTGAAAGCTCCTGTGACGAGACGGCGGCTGCCGTTGTAAAAAACGGAAGGTGCGTCCTTTCCAATGTTATCTCCTCACAGATCGAGTTGCATAAGCTGTACGGCGGCGTGGTGCCGGAGATTGCTTCCAGAAAGCATATCGAGAAGATCAACCAGGTCATCGAGGAAGCTCTGCGGCAGGCAAAAATGGAACTGAAGGATATGGATGCCATCGCGGTCACTTACGGACCAGGACTGGTCGGTGCACTTCTGGTTGGGGTGGCGGAGGCCAAGGCGATCAGCTATGCGGCGAAAAAACCGCTGATCGGCGTGCATCATATCGAAGGCCATATCAGCGCCAACTATATCGAGAACCCGGATCTGGAGCCGCCGTTTCTGTGCCTGGTGGTCTCCGGCGGACATACACATCTGGTGAAGGTCAATGATTATGGCGTGTATGAGATTCTGGGAAGAACCAGAGATGATGCGGCCGGGGAAGCCTTCGACAAGGTGGCAAGAGCCATCGGACTGGGCTATCCGGGCGGACCTAAGATCGAGCAGTTGTCCAAGCAGGGAAATGCAGATGCGATTGCTTTTCCCAGAGCCAAGGTGGCGGACAATTCCTACGACTTCAGCTTCAGCGGTGTGAAATCCGCGGTGCTGAATTACATCAACGGCTGCAGGATGAAGAATGAGCCTATTGTGGAGGCAGACATCGCGGCTTCCTTCCAGAAGGCGGTAACGCAGGTGTTGATCGATCATGCTATGGCAGCGGTGGACGAGTTCGGACTGGATAAGTTTGCCATCGCCGGTGGAGTGGCAGCCAACGGGACGCTGCGCGAGGGAATGCGGGCGGCCTGTGAGAAGAAGGGGATTCGCTTCTACCATCCGTCGCCAATCTTCTGCACCGACAATGCGGCTATGATCGGCGCAGCGGCCTACTACGAATATCTGGCGGGAACGCGCCACGGCTGGGATCTGAATGCAGTGCCGAATCTGAGGCTGGGTGAACGATAGGAGCATGTAAGAATATGACGGATAAGGATAATATGGAAAAAAGAAAAACAGCGGCCATCATACTTGCAGCGGGATGCGGCAAGCGTATGAATTCATCCATACAGAAGCAGTTTCTTCTATTAAAAGGGTATCCGGTGCTCTATTATTCGCTGAAAACCTTTGAGGAAAGCGAAGTTGACCGTATTATTCTGGTGACCGGTCAATCAGATATCGAACATTGCAGGACGGAGATCGTGGAACGTTATGGATTCCGAAAGGTTGCTGCCATTGTGGCGGGCGGAAAGGAACGGTATCATTCCGTATACGCCGGCCTTCAGGCAGTGAAGGACGCGGATGATGTTCTGATTCATGATGGTGCGCGCCCCTTTGTGACACAGGCGATCATCCATCGGACACTGGAGGAAGCCAGGAAGTACGGAGGCTGCGTGGCGGGAATGCCTGTGAAGGATACCATTCGGCTGCTGGACGAACAGGATTTTTCGAAGTCTACACCGGATCGGAGCAGAGTCTGGATGATGCAGACGCCGCAGACATTTTCCTTTCCGCTTATCTATGACGCATATCAGAGACTGATCCGGCAGGAAGAAAGCGGAGATGCGATTGCAGTGACGGATGATGCCATGGTGCTGGAATGCATGACCGGGAAGAAGGTAAAGCTGACAGAGGGCTCCTATGAAAACATCAAGATTACCACACCGTCGGATCTCCTGGTGGCTGACGCCTTCCTTGCAGAAAAAAGTTGAAAAACAGTATTGACAGGTTCGGATAATGATGATATCATAGTTTGTGCGCTGGTCAAGAGCGGCACAATTTGGAGAGGTGTCCGAGTGGTTTAAGGAGCTGGTCTTGAAAACCAGTGATTCCGAAAGGGACCGTGGGTTCGAATCCCACCTTCTCCGTTGGAACGCGGAGCAATCCGTGGGCTTTTATTTTAAGGTGTCTGTAGCTGCAGGCATAGAGGTTTCATTCGTCAGTCTGGAGAAGTACCCAAGAGGCTGAAGGGACACCCCTGGAAAGGGTGCAGGTCGTTAATAGCGGCGCGAGGGT
>CAKSAI010000277.1 GCA_934434905.1 uncultured Lachnospiraceae bacterium
CTTGTAGAAATGGAAATTATCCTTTATAATAAAAACCGAAGGCAGGTGAAAAGATATGGATATTATACTGATTGCATCCATAGCAACTTTTCTAATCGCTGCTATAGTTGCTGTTCTAATTGTTGCTATCGCTGTCATTATACGCAATAGTTCGGGTGGTTCAGGCACTATATTCGAAGCACCGGAAAGAAGCGCCGGGAGACGCGGAGAACGACAGGCAACCTATATTATAAAACAACTGTTGAGAGACGGCGACCATCTGTTTACAAATGTGAATATTTCATTTGACAAAAGACCCGCCGAGCTTGACAATGTTATTGTTAATAAGTACGGTGTTTTCATCATAGAGGTCAAAAATTATAACGGACGCTTAGTCGGTTCTGAAGACGACTACGAATGGGAAAAATACCACACAACCGACGCCGGAAATACTTATATGAAGCTTGTAAAAAACCCAATTAAGCAGGTCAAACGGCAAATACACCTGCTCGCTCATTACTTAGATCATTACGGCGTAAAGGTATGGGTAAACGGCTATGCCTTCCTGCTACACGGAAACAGTCCGGTTAAGAGCAAATTCGTTCTTTCAAGCATTGACGATATAGACAAGGCAATACATACGCCCGGCAGGGACAGGCTTAATACAAATACAGTTGCATCCATTGTTAAATTGCTTTCGTGAAACAAATGTTTTTTTAGATGATTTAATTCCAGAAAAGCTCTGCCTAAGCAGAGCCTTTCTGGGAGGTATTATATCTCTTTTACATCAATTTTTTATAATTGTCTTCTCCTCCTGCGAAGAAGGAACAGGATCATTCCAAGAGATACCATCGCTTTAACACCTAAGATGGGTAATGTACGTCTCCATGGGTCGCCAGTGCCTACATTTCCTGACGCTCCATTTCCACCTGCATTGTCTTTTCCTGCATTTCCGTTTCCGCCTGTTGAATCGTCATAGCTTACCTTTAAGTTATCAAAGCTGCAGTCATCAAACATAGAACGGATACCAACTGCACCGTGTTCCAGGTCAAGTGTTCCCGTATATTCATATACGGTCTGAACATACATACTCGGATCGCTGAGCAATGATAATGTCACCGTAACCTTATTGCCGTCAATGTCTACACGCAGGTTCAACGGTTCTTTTCTGCCATTGGTAAACAGCTCATTCTTGTTTCCTGTCTCCGAAATGGTTCTGCTTAATTCCTTCCACTCCGGGAACTCGCCGATAATAATATCGATACGATTCGCCGCATCGTCCCAGCCTTTGAAATCAGACTGGATCAAAATGGCAAGTGCATGGATCTTATCTACCGCATGTCCTGCCCTGCTCGCTCCGATATAGAGGCCGGAATTAATCGTTCCATCTGCACCCGGATAGATATCAACCGATACTGACTTATAAGAACGCTTCTCTCCTTTCAAAATAGCCTTGAATTCTCCGGAATCACCAATTGTATACAACTTACCATCCTTGATAGTAAAGCCACCGGCAGATGAATGATAGAAGTCAAAGTCAACAGCATCCCACAGACTATTAAAGTCATATGTTGTCTTTTTATGATCATTGTCATCCTTCGGCCCCTCTTTAACCTCATAATATTCAATATTCAGGTTATCCATATTACAATCATTGAAGTATGAACGTACCCCTACCCTTCCGGTCATCAGATTAATACTGCCTTCCTTGCCGGAATATGTGTATACATCCTGTACATATTTCGTAGGATCACTCACAAGTGAAAGTGTGATTACGATTTCTTCCTCTGAGATCTCCACTTTAAGGTTCAGCGGTTCCTTAACTCCATCCGTAAATAATGCGTTTCCGTTTCCCTTCTCACTTATTGTTCTGTGAAGTTCCGTCCACTTTCCGTCAAAGCTTCCTACCACAATATCAACTCGATTTTTTGCATCTTCCCAGCCATCGAAATTCGATTGGATATAAACTCCTAACGCCTCAATTCGATCTACGGCATGTCCGGCATTGGAAGCGTTTAAATAAATACCTGACTGTATCTTTCCGCTTTCTCCCGGTAATATGTCAACAGAAACAGAACGATATGCTCTGTTATCTGCTTTCACTATTGCCTTAAATTCTCCTTCTTCACCGACTGGTACCAGTTGACCATTTTGAATTCTAAAGCCCCCAGCCGAAGATGAGTAGAACTTAAAGTCTTTTCCCTCTGAAGCATTTGAAAATGGGTATGTTGCCGTTCTGACAGAATCCGGTTCAAATGCGCTTGGGGAATCACCTACCCGCTGCACTTTCGCATCATCCAAATATACGATTTCTTCACCGGATCCTTTGTGTCTGATACCCAAACGATACAGCATTGATTTTTGTGCAACAAAGCGGAATACCACCTCTTCAAATTCTTTGTTATGATCTACCGAAAGCTCTTCAATAATATTTCCGGCTTTATCCGCAACAAACAAAATGGATATTCCCGAAACTGCATTCACTTTTGCAGTAAACTCATAGCTTCCTTTTATGAGGTAAAGTCCCTGATACAGTTCTCCGTCACCTGTAATATAACCACTATATTTCAAGTCACTTCGCACCTTTTTTGTCCCGGCGTTTCCGTTGCTTCCCATAGTCTGTGACCAGTTTGCCAGACCTGCCACCCAATCACTCTCATCCTTAAACCCATTCTCTTCCACAGTACTTCGAATAACCCTGTCAAAATCACCATGTAAAAAATCAGTTGCCGCACGGCTTCTGCTGTAAGAAACCTCAGCACCGTTATAACGCACGTTATCAATTATCAGATTTGTCACCTGGGCAACCCTCATATTATAGGCTTTTTTCAAGATATTATTTACGATTGTTACATCTTGAATGGGCGACCAATCATCGGTTTCCCCATGATCCAAATCATAATTGTAAAAAGAACTCCAGCCATAGGTCGGATTGTCCGGCCATGTTCCAATTGCACAGCTTTCACCGCCAAGAACGTTATCCAAAATGGTAATGTTTTTAATCATTGCTTTTGACAAATCTGGATTTCCCGTTCCCCACGGAACAAATGCTATACCAAGACCGCCCCACAGCTGATTACTTATATAGTTATAGTCTTTTGCACTGTTATCACGGTCTGTAATTTCTTCCGCCCAGACGTGAATACGCTTATCACCCATCGACACGTTGATCGTCGTACAGTCATCATTGGTATATACAAAATTACGGTGTACCGTATATCCATGACAATTTACAGTGTCAAATGCATCTCCATTGATACATGCGACCTCTTCAAATGTATTATTTGCAAAATACACATCTTCAGAATATAACGTCAATGTATGGTAGTTGTTTGCACGCTGTATTGTAATATCTGTCATATCAAAGTGTTTTGCATTGTAAACGCCTATAGGAAACAGATGTATTCTATTGGAACAACCAACACAAATATTAGAATTCCACGCATAATTGTGGGCATCCGGTTGTTCTCCGCCAAGATCCATCATTCGAATGATCCCGCCGCCGGTAATACGAACATTTTCTATCGACTCATCCTTTGTGCCGCTCACCTGGATCAAAGGAAGGTTATCATAGCATGAATGTGCCCATACAACACCTTCTCTGTCATTATCATGTCCATATACCGGTCCGTTTGGCAAAAAGTCGTTTGTCTCACTATAGTCATAGTCCTTGTAACGCTGAGACTGCCAAAGCACCGCACCTTCCTCGATACGAAGTTCCACATTACTCTTCAGCCGAATATTCGTAACAATGTATCTTCTTCCAAATACGGAAGATGTATCTCCAGGAATTACAACGGTTCCGCCGCCTTGTGCGCTGACATAATCAATAGCCGTATTCACCGCATTGTCATCACAGGTAAATGCATCGCCTTTTGCTCCAAACTCCAGCACACTTACCGTCAAAGGTGGCACTGCGAATCTTTCCATGCTATAAAAATCCTTATAATTTTCAACTGCGAAATGGCCGGATACCTTCACTCCGTCTACCCACGCAAGAAAAAGAGAGGAAAGCCTTGATACTCCGGTATTATATAAAGGAACTTCTACTGTAAACGTCCCGTCACTTTTTACTTTTGCGCTTCCAAGCTCTGCAATTTTTCTTATTTCTGTGTTATGCTCACTATTTACAGGATATGTCATGCCCTCATTGTAATTGTTTGTTGCGGATTCATACACAGTTACGGTTTTACCGGCATAAGACTGCTCTACCTTTCCCTTCACCACAATAACGTTTTCTTCACGATCCGCAATACAGGACATGATTTCCCCTGCATAATCATAGATTGCCGTTTCTCGTTCAAAGGTGATCGCATCGATTGCAACAGACCCGCTATTCACATCATCCGGGAATACAAATTTAAAGCCTCTCAAATATCCTTCACTATCTGTTACTTGAGATGTGAACTTGTACGGATCAACTGCTGATCCCATTTCCACCAGATCAGATATATTGAAGAAATAAGTCTGATATCCACTGTTGGGCTGAATTTCAAATACCTTACTTCTTTCTTCGCTATATTCTCCATGCGCCTGAGATATAAAATACAATCTAATTTGGTTTGCGGACGTGTCATTTTTCAATCTGACACAAAACGTATTACGCAATGGCAGCCACATACTATATC
>CAKSAI010000278.1 GCA_934434905.1 uncultured Lachnospiraceae bacterium
CAGAGCAATATGCCCACATGGTGGATTTGGACGGGGATTACGTCTTTGAAGATAATTATTTTACCATGCTGCCGGGAGAAAAGCGGACAATTCGGTTTCGGCGGACGGTTATGGCGGAAATGACAGAAATAAATTTATACAGTTTATAGTGAAAAGAGAACAAAAAGGAGGAAGACATTATGAAGAAGGGTATGGTTTTCTTGTTGGCCGGAAGCATAGTCTTGGGGCTGACAGGCTGTTCCACCCAGAGAAACGAACCACAGGCGAAGAAAGAGCCAACAGCCACCCTGGTTGTCCAGCAAGGAATTCCGTCTTATGAGGATGACATACAGATTGAAATCGGTGCTTACGCCGGCCCGCGTGTCCTAAAGTATCGGTTTTACAATGGAGTCTATGGCGCTGATCCCAAGGATCCAAAGGATGGCTGGGAAGGCTGGCTTACGGAGGAGGCGTTTCAGGATTACATAGATTGCGGCTTTACCTATATTATGCCGGAGTATGATGGATTATACGATATTGCCACAGAGGGTAAGACGAGAACGACGGCCTATACGTTTGAAGACAGCGACCTGCATGCTTATATGGAAATGGCTGAGAAGATGAAGCTGCCTGTAGTCATAGGTGCATCAATCCTGACATCCATGACAAACACAGAAGATTATCGTCTGACGGATGATGTAAAGCAATATCTTGCGGAAATGGTAGAAAATTTATCTGCATATGACATGTTCAAGGGCTTTACGCTTCGAGATGAACCGAATATAAAATATGCGAAAAGCTTTAAAGCAGCCTATGACTATATGAAAGAATTAAAACCGGACCTGTATCATTTTACTTCTTTTCTTCCAATCCATACACCGGATCCGACAAATCTGAGTACGCATTATGACGGAGATCTGGAAGCGGCGTATCTGGAGTATATCGGAGCGTTTTCTGATGCCACTGGGGGCTTTGCCTATGACAGTTATCCGTTGAAGGTGGACCCGACCACAGGGACCACCAGCGTCAGCGAGACATGGTATCAGAATCTGAGGCTTGCAGCTACGCATGCATCGGGAAACGGCTATCCGGCTGGAATCACGATCCAATCCTGCGCATACGGCCCGGAAGGCGGGGAGGAGACGCAGGAACATTGGCGTACCATAACAACAAAGGCAGATGCCGCCTATCAGGTATATACTTCCCTTGCATACGGAATGAAGAATCTTACCTGGTTTACTTACTGGGAGCATTGGATGAATTCCAGCGGGGAAGAATTTTATTCCGCAATGGTGAATTATCCAACACAACCAGGGGGAAAACCAGTCAAGACGGACGCCTACTATGCCGTGAAGGAAATAAATGAGGAGATCAAAAAATTCGATCATGTATTTCTGAAATTCGACTGGGAAGGGACCATGGCAGTTACCAAAGAAGGCGCAGAGTTATCAAAGCCATTGACCTATGTGGGCGATTATCAGTCTCCAAGAATCGAGAACGTGGAGGCCTCGGAGGAAGCAATTATCGGCTGTATGAAAGACAAAGAAGGATATGATGGTTTTTGGATCGTAAATGCCACCGATCCGGGATTAAACAGGCCAAATCGCGTAACCGTTACATTCAAACAGGCGGCTAAGGCACTCATCTATGCAGAGGGAGAAGAACAGATCGTAGATCTGGAAAAGGGAAGCTTGACATTGGAACTTGAGTCCGGCGCGGGTGTTTTTGCGATACCGATTGCGGACAGTACAAAGTGAAGAAGCGCAGGAGGTGAACAGAGATGAGGTATAAGAAACCGGAAATGGAAATTTATGAATTTGAAAGGTCGGATATCGTACGGACATCCTATCATGATGCAGATAACCCGGGCGATGAATCTACAGATGTGAGTGACTGGTGAGTTGATTTGGAAAGGAGTGGACTGATGATGAATCGAGAAAAAGTACTGGAATATACAAAAAAAATCACGGTAGGATTGCTTGCTGTGGCTATAGCAGTGACAGGGATAACACTTGTTCCGAAAAAAGCAGAGGCCGCTGTGGCAGAGGATAAGGTGATATACGATGGCGAAAATTATGATATATCTGATTACTGGAAGCCAGATGGTGAGGCGAAAGCACCGGTCAGGGAAGGATATGTATTTGGCGGCTGGTATGCGGATGGGGAAGGCGTAGAATATCTTACAGAAACGACGGCAGCCACCGTCCGGAAGGCGTATGCAAAATTTGTTCCGGCTTCTGTCCTGAGTGTGAAAGCACAAAATATGGCAGGCACAGGCACAGACGAAAGCGTGGATAAAACATATGTCCGGGTGATAACCTCCCTGGATTCCAAAAACTATCAAAATGTGGGCTTTGATATCTGGCTTTCCAATAAGACTCAGCTTTTCAAGAATAAAGAGACCAGAACCCCGCTGGAGACAACAAAAATCTACAATGGGCTGCTGGTGGGAGAAAAGAAGATTGAGGCAGAGGAAATATTTGGAGGTGTCTCAAGGTACGTTGGTGTATGGCAGCTGACCAATGTTGCCAGAAGTAATTGGGAAAAAATCATCTATGTCAGGCCATATTGGATTACCATGGATGGCACAAAAGTAGAAGGGCTCGCAAAATATGTACATATTGAGGATGAGTATAAAGAGTACATCAGCGTGCCGGTCAATCTTCTTACGGGAGAGGCCGTAGCAGCAGGCGTTCTGTCCATGACGTACGATACGGATCTTGCATTTGTCGCCTTTGAACCGGGCAGATTGCTGCCAGAAATGGAATACTGTCATGATGAGGAAGGAAAGACGATCAAAATAGCCGGAAATGCAGAAAAAATAGATGAGAATGTGAGAGCGGACGGAATTTTCGCAAATATAAGATTCGAGAAACCGAAGGCAGATACAAAGTTTGAGATGAGCATATCCGATTTTTGTAACTGGGCTGAGAAACCCGTTGATACAGTGAAGGCATGGGATATAAAATATGTTAAATAAATTGTCAAAACACAAAAAAACAGCCCTGGCATCGATTGCTGCGCTGCTCCTTATTTTTCTCATTGGAGCTGTGGTTGTCAGAAATATGAATCCGGGAAAGCCTGGCGCAGAGCCGGAAATCATTAGAGATGGGAACAGCGCTACAAACAACAGGGCAGATATCTCCAGCACCACAGGGAAGAGTGATAACGACTCCGGCATTCCTGAGAAGAACAATGACGGCTCCGGTTCCCTGGTGGAGACCATAGACGGCTCCGGTACCACAGATGAAAGTACCGACGCATCTGGCTCCTGGGAGGGAAACACAGACAAGCATGATCCGGATGATTCAGATGATTCTGACGGAGAAATCATTTCGGATGATATCATCTGGGGCGAGATTTATTAACAGCAGGAATAATTGTATACAAGGAGATATGGACATGAAAAAAAAACATTATAAAAACTCAAAAGATGATTATCGCTGCATTATCCTGCTTTCCCTTCCGGCGCTGATTCATCTTGTGGTCTTTTGGCTTGGCGTGCAGATTGAAACAATACGAATGGCATTTACAAATGTCCACAGCGGAGAGGTCTGGCTTGGAAATTTTCAATGGGCGTTTACACAGCTGTTTGAAGGCGGCGCATCTAACGATATTTCACTGGCTTTCCGCAATACGATGCTGTTTTTTTTGATGGGTGTGGCGTTAATACCGATTGGCGTATTTTTTGCATACCTGATTTACAGAAAATCCTTCGGATATGCTTTTATGCAGGTAGCGCTCTATCTTCCGGGCGCTGTCAGTGGGATTATGATGGGACTTCTTTATCAGAAAATGATGGCGTCGGACGGACCGCTGATGCAGTTGATTCAACAACTCATCGGACGGGAAACGCCGATTATTCTGATGGTAGAGCACGGCGTTGCTTACATTATGATTTTTGACATTTTAGTCGGCGTCGGCGGAAATCTCGTCATCTGGCTGGGATGTATGAGTCGTATTCCATATGAGCTGATCGAATATGGAAAATTAGAGGGGGTTGGTCCAATCCGGGAATTTGTCTCCGTGGTACTGCCTCTGATCTGGCCGACCTTTGTCACCATGATCACACTACAGATCATCGGTATCTTCGGCGCAAGCGGATCGGTACAGATCCTCACTGACGGACAGCATGGCACATACACCTTGTCCTATTGGATGTACCGCATTGTGAAAGAGGGAATCACCGAGCAGTATCACACGGTAGCCGCGCTGGGACTCATTTTCACGATGTTTACCATACCGCTGGTATTCATTGGAAAATGGTTTATGAATCGTTTTGGCGAGGAGGTTGAGTATTAATGAAAATGCAAAAAGTCAGGAAACCTTCCAAGTTGCGGGAACGTGTCGGTGAGCTGAAACGAAATGGATTCATTATGAATGTGTTTGGTTTTCTGCCTCTGATCTGGAGTATCGTGCTGATCGCTCTGGTTGTATGGGGAATCAATGTGGCTCTGGCAGATTCCAACTGGTATCTGGATCACGCGAATGCGTTTTTTGCAAAAGAATTTTCCTTTTCAAATTTTACGGATGCTATTAAAAAAATAAAGCAGCAGGTGAGTGATGTGGCGGGTGGCGTCCGCTGGGCAGGGTACTGGGAGATGGCTTTCAATTCTCTCTGGTATTC
>CAKSAI010000279.1 GCA_934434905.1 uncultured Lachnospiraceae bacterium
CGTTTTCTTCCACCACGAGCACTATCGCCGCTGATGCCTGCATTTATGATATTAATGGGTACAGAAGGAAATACCTCTTCCAGCATACGCTTCAGTTTGCTGTGATACGCTTCATAGCTTCTGAATTCCGTCTCCAGAGTATCCTCGTCCTTACGATACAATTCAAAACAGCCTTGTGTCACGCTGTCTCCCAGGAAGCCGATGACAACTGGCCTGCGCTGTCCAAAATTCTTAGTATTCTCTGTGATTCTCTCCGTAATTCTCATGGTTAAATCCTTTTCTTCATTTTCTCTATTGTTGTAACGTTGTCTCCCTTATCACAAGCTCCGGCTCCAGGGTAATCTGACGTACCGGGGTATCCGGATTCTCAATCTTTTCAATCAGAATCTCTGAAGCCAACCTTCCAATACGATAACTATGCGTATCTATGGTAGACAGCGAGATAGGCAGGTAACCTGAGATGCTGATATTATCATATCCTATAACGGAAATATCTTCAGGGATACGCAGACCAAGAGAGTAAATTGCCCGTATTACACTGATAGAATAATAATCGGATGTGCAGAAAACAGCATCTGGTTTTTTCTCATGAATCAATTCCTTTGTAGCGGTAAAAACAGAATTACTATCCATAGAACAGACCTTAATCAGGTCTTTATCATATGCCATATCATGAGCTGTAAGTGCATCAATATAACCAGCTTTACGAGAAGCATACTGCTGTTCATTAAAAACAGGAAATATGCAACCGACTTTTTTTCTTCCAGTATTTATAAGATGTTCAATTGCTATAAAAGCGCCGGCATGGTTGTCGCATTTTGCATAACTGATATTCATTCCGGTACTGGCACCTGAACTTCCGCAAAACACAACCAGAGACGTTGATGATTTCTGAGCATTTAATCTGGCTTTCACTGCATCAATAAATGTAGGTAACACAATAAGACCATCGACACGCTCCCGCTGTAGCATATCAAAATAAAAAAGCTCCTTTTCGCGGCGCGAGTCTGAAAGTCCTAAAATAGAATTATATCCCTTAGAATTTGCATAATCCTCAACACCGGAAACCATTTGCGAAAACAGCGGGTTACTGATATTAGGAACAATAAGCCCAATCGTGCTGGACTTACGTTTACTCAGACTTTGTGCTATGTAATTCGGTGCATAACCAAGCTGATCCGCAATCTCAAGGATATGCTGCCGGGTCTCCGGGCGGATTCGTGGATTGCCGGAAATGGAAAGCGATACGGTCGCCGTAGAAACATTAGCGGCCTTCGCTATGTCATATATTGTTACCTTTGCCATGAAAATGACTCCTTATGCTATATCTAAAATTAATTATTCTGTAAAAAATAGATATTGGTATTATTTTACTTTAGATTAGAATAATTGTCAAATAATTGTTGATCCATAAGCATCATATCCTCAAACACTGCAGCCGCCATATTTGCGCAAAGGGATACCGTCCCGCCGTTCCTGATGCTGACAGGGCACTCGATGAGCGGCTCTTTCGCATGATCCACGAATACTAAAACTTTCTCGCCCTTCTTTACAACCATAATCTCCCTCTTCTCCACCCCAGGACTCATTATGGCTTCTGCCAGCACATCCTCGCCGTTTTTGATGAATAATTTGAGTTCCTTATTAAATCCAACAGTCAGGCAATTATCTTTCTCGAACTTTCCTTCCGGCGCACAAATATGAAATCCTACAAAGGGATTATTACATATATCCCCGAATTCCTTGACCGTAAATCTTGCTGACGCGACAAAATCAGTAACGCCCACACCGAACGGATTTAGGAATATATAGGATGTCAGGGCTTCTTTTTCCACAGATTTCTCCAAAAACGTAAGCTTTTGATAGTTGCCGCTGAAATAGAAGTCTGCATCCAGAGACGCGGTCAGATAATTGTTAATATGTGCCGCCACGCCTTCGGTAAAGAATGCAATGTACCCCGATGTCTTCTCAAAGTCATTAAGAAGAAGTATCGGCTCGCCTTCCTGACCTGCAAACACTCCAAACACGCCATGGCGGTTTTCCACGGTTATCTTTACCTCTTTCCCATACCGTTCTGAAAGTTCCGTCGTTGCCAGAAGCTTTTCTCCTTTTACCAGGCTGATGGTTCTGTCCGAATGCAGACGGAATGAAATTCCATCCCCTGCTTCACTGTTATATGCCTCTTTTCCAAATTCAAATCCGACATATCCAGTTCCCTCATCAATCGCATAGGTCGCGTCCACTTTGAAATCCGTAAATTTCTTGTTGTGGATTCCCATTTGTGCCTGTTTCCGGGATGTCTGTATTAGTCCTTCATTTGCGTAATCCCAAGTTCCGCTTACAATCCGGTAGGCAGGCTGCGTCAATGTATTGGCCATATTTGAGAAACTGGTCACAACTGGCATGGGATACCGCGGAGTATTGAAGCTTACACTATCATGAATGGCATCGCCGAAGCTTGCATAAGAGAACATTGCCACACTCTCCCCATTTACTACAAGACCGACTCTTTCAGCGCACATATTCGCAATAATATTCTGACCGATCATGCTCCATTCTTTGCAGTCATAGGAGTAAATTGCCGAATAGGTCGTACCAACCCTCTGAAGTTGGATGGTGACCTTCTGCTCCGGCAGCACATCGGGAACCGTGTGATACACTGCCAGTCTTCCGCCTGTGGCCCTGCCGATGAATAATACCGGCTTCCTATTTCTGCACATTCTGCCCGCCGCCACATAGATTTCCTTATCCTGCTGAGAGAACACACCTGCGTAATCTCCTTCTTTCACGGCCTTATAGGACAATTCTGTTTTGAAAGTCCAGTCCTCATCATAAGCATTCGTAAGCAGTGTGACGAGCCGATTCCCCGGTGCAAGCTGCATCCCATCTTCGTTGTATGCAATCTTCATATCTGCCGTGAAATCAAACATCGCTGATTTTGCCTTTGTAAAATCATCCCACAAAATACTTTTTCTGTCATAATGAGTGTGAACATTTTCAAATACCGCGATTCCCTCTGCTGCTGTCATTCCCGCCTTTGCATGGTTCGGAATGTCCACGTGGACATCTGTCACTATTTCATCCCATAGCCAGCCGGGGTTCTTCGTCACCTGAACACGGAAGGAATTATCTGCTTTCCGACTAAGCTTCACATACGAATCCTCCGTGATCTGACAAGCAGCGATCTCTTCTGCAGTACTGCGATCATTTTTCACATAGACGGTGATCCTGTCCTTATGGACTTTCGCACCGATCCATGCTCCATCGCCTTCGGCATCTGCACGAATCTGAAGCATTCCGCTTCCTTCCCCGCATCTTAACAGGGCAGAAATCTCGCAAGTATTAAATACATCGGTGGAGACAAAGGCCCCGCTTCCTTCGATACAGACAGTGCCCTCTTTTGGTGCAGACACGATAGCGGTACTGCCTTCCGTATAGTCGATGGCAAACCCATTCTTATAGCTGGCCGAAGCTTCCCCTTTTACGAAGACCGTTCCTCCTGCCGGCAGAACAACATCCATGTATCCGTCCTTTACCGTATACCGTTTTCCACTGAACCAGTCCGTAAATGCGGTACCATCCACCACGCCCAGGTCTCTGGCACTGATGGTGAAGTCTTTTTCAAAAGGATTTCTACTGGCAGCAGTGATCACAACCGTATTCTCATCAATTCTCGCGTATGCCATAATATGATTCTCATCATCCACGCAGAAATATTTGATGATACCGGTTCGCAACGCACTGTAATTCTTTCGTAGTTCCGTCAGCGCCTTCGTATCATTCAGTACCTGGTAATCCCAGTCTGCCTCATTCCACTCCATGGCATAGAAGGTAGAATGCTCCCTCTGGATTCGTATTTCATCTCCATAGAAGATGCAGGGAGAGCCAATCTGTGTCATATGCATCAACTGATATGCACGGAATGCATACGGCTCCACACCTGTAATACGCGGCCTGTCATGGTCAGCCATGGAATTGTAGGTACATAAGCCAAAAGGTCTTGCCACATTATTGAGCTCACTTTCGAATCTTCCGAACAGGAAGGATTCTTTGATCTCACCGCGCATATACTTAAGGCCCCATTTCACAAATTCCAGGTTCCAGCGAGAATCCCACGCTCCCGTATCTACACTGTTGTACAGCGAATATTCCGAGAGCATCATCAGTTCCGGATTGATCTTACGCAGGTATGGGCGGATCTTCTCTGCAACCTGCTCATCTTTTATATATGTTCCATCCGGATAAGTCCCGCTTAAGTCACCACCGCAGTCAAAGCGAATGGCATCCGGGCAAAACGGTTCTTTGCTGTAATGCTGCAAATACGAATCATCATCCCTGTATAGCAGGTCTGCAAGCTTTTCATTCGCAAGATTGAGTGTCAACCCGCCCCAATTAGACTTATAGGACGTGGTATCCCCCTCTTCTCCTGTAAAATAGAAGAAGTCATGGTAAGGGCTGTCCCAATCCTGTGCTGCCCCCGGCAATGGCTGTGTATTATATTTGTCGTACCAGTAATGACCTTCCGCCACGAACATCAACACGACATCTATCATATAATACAGCCCCTTGTCATGTAT
>CAKSAI010000280.1 GCA_934434905.1 uncultured Lachnospiraceae bacterium
GGGGTTCACGGGGATCAGATTGATATGGCAGTTCAGATTCCGGACAAGCCCGGCCAGCTCCCTTGCGTCCTGCTCGCTGTCATTCTCGCCGCCTACCAGGGCATACTCGAAGGTGATCCTGCGCCCGGTCTGCTCAAAGTAATAACGGCAAGCCTCGATAACTTCATGGATCTCATACTTATTCGCCACCGGCATCAGCTCCCGCCGCTTCTCCTGGTTCGGGGCATGCAGTGACAATGCCAATGTGATCTGAAGCTTCTCTTCTGCTAATTTTCTCATATTTGGCACAATTCCGCAAGTCGAAACCGTAATATTTCTCTGACTGATATGTAATCCGCCTTCATCGGAGAGCATATGGATGAATTTCAGCAGGTTGTCATAGTTGTCCAACGGCTCTCCGGTTCCCATCACCACCACGTTGGAGACACGCTCCCCTGTCTCTGCCTGAATCCGGTAGATCTGGTCCAGCATCTCTCCGGGTGTCAGGCTGCGCACCAGTCCGTCCAGGGTGGAGGCACAGAACCTGCAGCCCATGCGGCAGCCGGCCTGTGAGGAGATGCAGACGCTGTTTCCATGCTTATAGCGCATGAGAACACTTTCGATCATATTTCCGTCCGCCAGCGCGAACAGGTACTTTCTTGTACCGTCAATGGCTGAAACCTGCAGCTTCTTCTGCTCCAGCGCCGTAATCTCACAAGTCCCGGCAAGCTTCTCCCGAAGTTCCTTAGAGAGGTCTGTCATCTCTGCAAATGAGGTAACCAGCCGCTGGTGCAGCCAGGTGTAGATCTGACCGCTCCGAAAGGGCTTCTCTCCCATCGCGCGCAAAAGTCCCTTCAGCTCCTCCTGATCCATAGACTTGATATCTGTCTTATTCATGCTCCTCCTTCTTGATCCGGGCAAGGTAGAATCCGTCCTGCCACCCGGCACGCGGCAGCAGCAGCTTCTCATTTTCCAGATAAAAATCCTTATGCTCCTGCAAAAACCAACGGACATTCTCTTCATTTTCTTCCCGGTTGATGGTGCAGGTGCTGTACATCAATGTTCCGCCTGCCTTCACATATCGGGATACAACATTTAGGATTTCACGCTGCAAAAGGACAAGCTCCTTTTGCTTCTGCGGTGTTATCTTATATTTAATATCGGCCTTCTTGCCGATAACGCCGAGACCGGAGCAGGGCAGATCCGCAATCACGATATCCGCCGTCGCTTCATCCTCATGGCGAAGCTTCCTGGCATCTGCACAGGCAGCCCGTATATTCGCAAGGCTTACACGTTCGATATTCTCCTGAATCAGTGCCACCTTCCCCGGTGTCAAATCTCTGGCCTCCACCATCCCGGTACCGTTAAGCAGCTCCGCCATATGGATGCTCTTGCCGCCGGGAGCCGCGCAGACATCCAGCACATGATCCCCTTCCTTTACGCCGGAGTTGAGTGCTACCTGCATAGAGCTTATATCCTGCACATAGAACAACCCCTGCCGGAAGCTTGGAAGGCTCTCCAGGTGATCGTACCCGGAAATGAAAAGCCCGCATGGAATCTCAGGTATCTCCCGAACCAATGTACCTTCCTCTGTAAGGCGCTTTGTCAGCTCCTCGCGGCTGATGCGGGCCGGATTAAACCGGATGCTGGTCGGCATATCCGTCAGAAACGCGGCAAGTATCTGCTCCGTCTGCTCTGCCCCATACTGTCCCAGCAGTTCTTCCACGATCCACTCCGGCATGGAATAGCGCACAGACAAATATCCGGGGAGATCCGCCGCCGGATCCGGCAGCTTTATATTCGTCAGATTCCGGCTGATATTCCGAAGAACACCGTTTACAAACCCCTTCAGGTTCCGAAACCCCTTCTTCTCCGCCAGCTTCACCGCTTCATTTACAGTGGCACTCTCCGGCACACTGTCCATGAATCTCAGCTCATAGACGCTGCTGCGCAGAATGGTGCGGATAACCGGCTTCATCTTATTTACTTTTACCGTGGAGAACTGGTTGATACAGTAATCGATCCAGATCATGTTCTCTAACGTACCCTGGCAAACCCTGGTGAGAAAGCTCCGCTCCTGCTTCTCAAGATACTGATATTTGTCCAGGGTATTCTTGAGGGCAATGTGGCTGTACTCCCCGTCCCTGGTTACAGAGAGAAGCACTCCAAGCACCAGCTCTCTGACATTCACCTTGTCAGTCATCTCGTCTTCCCCGTCCTCCGAACAGAATGATCAGACGCAGCAGTTGCAGGATTGCCGACGCCGCACTTGCCACATAAGTCAAGGCCGCAGCCGACAGTACCTTCCGGGTGTCTCTGATCTCATCACTGCCAAGGATTCCGGTATCACCCAGCATGCTCAGTGCCCGTCTGGAGGCGTTGAATTCCACCGGAAGCGTCACAAGCTGAAACAGCACCGCCAGTGAGAAGCAGATGATCCCCGCTGTGATCAGTACGCTTCCGCTGTTCCTGGAAAAAAGCAGTCCGATGATAATTAACGGCCAGGCCAGGGTAGAACCCAGGTTTGCCACCGGCACCAGTGCGCCGCGGATACTGAGGGGCGCGTAGGACTTGCTGTGCTGGATAGCATGACCGCACTCATGCGCTGCCACGCCCACCGCCGCCACGGAGGCGGAGCCGTATACGCTGTCAGACAGACTTAAGGTCTTATTTCTCGGATCGTAATGGTCGGTTAAGTTCCCATGAATAGGCTGGATTATTACATCGTGAATCCCGGCAGCATTCAGGATACGCTGTGCCGCCTGGGCGCCTGTCATTCCCGACATGCTGCGCACCCTGGAATACTTCTTGAAGGTACTCTGCACTTTGGCGGAAGCCGCCAGACAGATGATTGCCCCGATAATGACCAGGACGTAGGTTGGATCCCAAAAACTATAATATAATGGCATATGATATCAACTCCTTTTCATTTACTATAAAAGCCCAGTCTCCATGGTGGGACGCGGCGAGTGCTTGCACGCGCAAGCATGTATCTGTGTTAGCAGGCACGAGTGTTTAGTACCGTTCCGACTTCCACCGGACAGCCCCTAAGGAAGGAAGCGATGTCCATACGTTTCTTGCCTTCCAACTGGACTTCTTCCAGAGACAGTGCACCCCGCCCGGTCCGGACGATGAGACTGTCCCGGCTGACGCTTATGACTGTGCCCGGCTGACTGGTAACCGCCTCGGCACTTGCATCGGCCGACAGGGCAGCGTCTGTCGTTCGTTTCTCAGCATTCTCCTGCTCTATCACAGAGGCTTTCCAAATCTTTAATGTTTTATCCCCCAGGTGGGTATAGGCGCTGGGCCATGGATCAAGTCCCCGGATGAGGCGCTCGATCTCGACGGCTGACTTTGTGAAGTCGATCTCTCCCAACTGCTTTTTTATCATGGTTGTGTAGGTTGCCTTCACATGATCCTGGGGCGTATAAGTGGCTGTTCCTGCCGCAATATCCGCCACGGTCTTTACGCAGAGCTCTGCCCCGGCCACAGCCAGCCGATCGAAGAGGCTTCCTCCTGTCTCGTCGGAGGCCAAAGTAAGCTCCGTCTTTGCGATCATATCACCGGTATCCATACCCTCGTCCATGCGCATGGTGGTGACCCCCGTCACAGCCTCCCCGTTTATAACGGCCCACTGGATGGGCGCCGCACCCCGGTACTTCGGCAGCAGGGACGCATGCACATTCACACAGCAATAACGCGGCAGTTCAAGGATCTCCTTTGGAAGGATCTGGCCGAAAGCCACCACCACGATCATATCCGGCGCAAAGCTTTTCAGATATTCCACACATTCCGGCTCGCGGACTCGCCGGGGCTGATAGACCGGGATACCGTGTGCTAAGGCAGCCTCCTTCACCGGCGGATACTGCATGGCCTTTCCACGGCCCTTGGGCTTATCCGGCTGAGTCACTGCCAGCACCACTTCATGTCCGGCCTGAATCAACGCTTCCATTGTCCCCACGGAGAAGTCCGGGGTTCCCATAAAAATAATCTTCATCTACTCTTCATCCTCATCCTCGTCATACACCACATCGTGAAGCTCACCCTCTACCTTTTCCACATACATATGTCCATCCAGGTGATCCAGCTCGTGGCAGATGGCACGGGCCAGAAGCTCCGTACCCTCCAGTTCGAATTCCTGCATCTTCTCATCCAAAGCCCTGACCTTTACATAATTCGGTCTTGTGACCTGACCAGCCTTGCCGGGAAGACTTAAGCAGCCCTCGTCCCCGGTCTGCTCCCCGGAGGTCTCAAGGATCTGTGGGTTGATCAGCACAATGGGGCCTTCTCCCACGTCAATAACCACCAGGCGCTTTAAGATGCCTACCTGAGGCGCTGCCAGTCCTACACCGCCGGCCTCATACATGGTATCCTGCATGTCGCCGATCAACTGTTTGATGCGCGGGGTCATCAGTGGAATCTCCCGACATTTTTTTGTCAATACTTCGTCTCCCATAATACGAATCGTTCTCAAAGCCATTATTTTTCCTCCTAAAACCCGTTCATCGGGTCAATGTCAAATTGTATTGCAACCGTTTCAAATTCCCGGTGTTTTCCAATAAATTCCTCCAGTAC
>CAKSAI010000281.1 GCA_934434905.1 uncultured Lachnospiraceae bacterium
TGTCAATGCTGCTATAAACATGTTAAATCCCATCAGATACGGAATATCGCCAACATTTACAGCCTTAAGGGCTACATTACCAAGACCTTCCAGGGCGAAGATTCCTTCTGTGATAACTGCACCGGAGAATAATCCCGGAATCATTCCGCCTACCAGGGTCACAATGGGGATCAGCGTATTGCGAAACGCATGCTTATTGATGACCTTGCGCTCCGGCAGTCCCTTGGCCCGGGCAGTACGCACATAGTCGGCACTTAAGACTTCCAGCATGTTCGTACGCACATAACGCAGATAGCTGCCGACTCCGGTAATAACAAACACCAAGATTGGCAAAACAAAATGCTTTGCATAATCAAGAAACAGTGCAAAACCTGTATAATCCTCTCGGGCTGTCAGCATTCCGGACATTGGAAGAATGCCAAGCCCAATTGCAAAAATTCTCTTCAAGATCGCCGCAAAGAAAAACGTCGGCAGCGAAATACCGATAATAGCGATGGCAACTACCGTATAATCAGTCACGGAATACTGCTTTCTTGCCGCCAGAATCCCCAGCGGAATTGCAAATGCCAGTTCAAGAATCATGGAGATTCCCGCCAACGCAACCGTAGGCAGCATATATTGCTTAATTACCTCGATCACCGGCTTCTGATACTGAAAGGATGTCCCCAGGTCTCCCCGCAATGCTTTTGTAAGCCAATCAATATATCCCTCAACCGGCCCCTTGTTCAAGCCGTAGGATTCCCGCATACGTTGTTCCATCTCCGGGGTGATATTCGGATTACTGTTTGTGATCTGCGATACATAATCTCCAGGCACCATATGTGCAATGGCATAGATCATGATCGACACCCCGAACAAAACAAGTATACTAATCAACAAACGTTTTATAATATATTGTTTCATGCTATCTCCTCTTCCAATTCTCTCTTATGATTCGGGGCTGCCTATAAGACAGCCCCGAAAGATTTACGCTTATTCCGTTACGGAAATCACTCTGTTAGTTCATCTCCAGTGTCTCAATCTCTGCTACATAGTTGTAATATGTAGTGGTCTCTTCCGGAAGCGTACTAATGTTCAGATTCGTAGCATTGTAAATCTCCATATTCTTTCTCTGGTATACCGGCATGTAAACAGCTGCTTCCATGATCATATCCAGAGACTTGGCAACCAGCTTGCAGCGCTCGTCGAAATCAAGCGTTGAGCGGATCTGCATAAGAACTGCATCCAGCTCGTCGCTGTAGTAACGATGACGGTTAGAGCCGCCCTTGCTGCCGAAGATCTGGGTCTGGTCACAATCGGTGGAATTGCCCCAAGCCGCCACGAACATGTCAAGGCTTCCCTTGTCCATAGCATCAAACAGAACGCTGCTGTCCAGATCGCTCACGTTCAGCACTGCACCCATCTCGCTCATATCATTGGCCATCTGGGTCAGGATCGGGCCTGACGGATGGCTGCTCAGATCGCCGACACCAACAGTAACAGTCAGCTGCTCGCCATTCTTCACAAGCTTGCCGTCTACCTGTTCGTAACCAGCCTTCTTGAAGTAGTCAAGAGCCTTTGCCTTGTCATAGCCATAGTATTCCTTCGCATCCTTCGGATACTCAGCGATGGTAGGAGTCATAGGACGTTCGATAACTTCACCCAGATCACCATAATAAGCCTCAATAGCCGGTGCTCTGTTCATCAGATGCATCAGACCTTTACGTACATTTATATCCGGTATACGCTCAGCGTTGATAGCGATATAGCCGTATCCCGGATTCGGAACCAGAGAGTAGGAAGCGGTGTCTTCGTGCTGCTTCATCTGTGCTACAAGCTCCTTGGAAGCAGACGGATCCGTGATATCAATATCTCCGGAAAGAACAAGATCAACCTTATCCTCTTCGTTTACAACCTGGAACTTCACAGTACCGATCTTGGGAGTGCCCTTGAAGTAGTTCTTGTTTGCTCTTAAGGTAACGATATTGTCCTTGTAGCTCTCAAATACATACGGGCCGCAGCCGAGAGGTGCGCCGTTGAGAGCCTTCATGTTGCTCAGATCGCCCTTCACGAAATCCTTGCCATAGTAGTGCTTCGGCATAATTGTCTGCCATGCAACCATTCTGTCACCGATGATGTTCGGGGAGTTGAAGGTTACTTCTACCGTGTAGTCGTCCTTCTTGACGATACCGGTGATCTCGTTGACATCGGTCAGCTTAACCATTGCATAGTAGCTTTCATCCAACAGATCCTGCATGCTGGAGCCTGCAGATTCCGCATCCAGAGCAATCAGATCTCCGCCATACTGCTTGTAGATAGCCCAGAAGAAATCCGTCGCTGTAGCGTCTGCTGCCAGGCCGGAGAAGCCCCAAGCACCTGCTGCTGTCGCAACATCATTGGAATCAGCGGCATATTCTGCTTTCACACAGTAATCAACAATTTCCTGTGCGAAGGTAGTACCTGCCTTCTCAAGATCCGCCCAGAAGGCTGTCTGCTGCTCCTCGGTCCACTTGGAGAAGTCCTTGTTGTCCTTGCCGGCCTCGCCCAGCAGAGTATACAGATGCTTCTCGGAATTCACATAGTCAGCCAACCCTAAGATATCCTGGGTGTTGAAGGTGCTCATACCGTCATATCCGGGATCAGCCATAGCATAGTAGGTAAAGATCAGGTCATCGATGGTTACCGGCTCGCCGTCGGACCACTTCAGATCCTTCTTAAGGGTTACCGTATACACATACTTGCCGCCCTCTTCCTTCAATTCTACATGGCCGGCCTCGTCAACCAGATTGCCGTCTTTGTCCAATCTGCAGACAGAAGAGAACACCATATCCAGAACCTGTGCATCGTATGCGCTGTTGTAGAACAGCGGGTTGAATACACCATTGAAGGTCTGCGTACCAATGACTAAAGTCTTGTTCGCACTTTTGTTGTCAGTGTTGCCGCCCTCGTTGCCTTCCTTCTTGCCGCAGGCTGCCATTCCGACAACCATAACCACAGCAAGGAGAAGAGCCAGAGCTTTCTTCATTCCTTTCATAAAATAAGTCCTCCTTTTAAAGAATAAAAATGATTTATTTTAACTGATAAAACAATGACGAACCGTTCCACCGCGTGGCCGCATTTTTTACCATGTTAAAAACTGCTGAAAAACCGGTGTCCAAGATCAAGTCAAAAACTGTGTCAGCCTCTATATTCAGATCTTCTTCTCAAAATGACGCACGATCGCTTCTACGCAGCCATCCGCAAACGGACTCTCAAGGCCGACCTCCTGAAGCATCGGTACATAGAACTTCCGGGCCGAGAGCCTGCACAGCTTCTTGTAGCTCTCCCAAGCCGCCGTAAAGTCTTCATCCATCATCTTCTTATACTGCATGGCACAAATGGAAGCCAGGCAATAATCAATGTAGTAGAACGGACTCTGGAAGATATGGGACTGACGCTGCCACCAGCCGCCTTCCCCGAAGAAGGGGTCTCCCTCGTAATCCAGATGAGGCCGATACTCTGCCTCCAGCTTCTTCCAGACCTCCTTGCGCTCCTTCGGCGTCATATCCGGCTGCGCATATATGATGTGCTGGAACTCATCCACCATACAGCCATATGGAACGAAGGCTGCGGAATCCTCCAGGTGCATCGTCAGGTAATCATCCTTCCGGTCTCCGAAGAAATCGTTCATCCAGCCATAGGTAAAGTATTCCATGGACATGGAATGGATCTCCGCGGTCTCCATGGTAATGTCACCGTACTCCCGGATCTCCTCGTCACGCATAAGATAGCCCTGGAATGCATGACCGCACTCGTGTGTGATTACATCCACATCGGAGTTCGTGCCGTTAAAGTTGGCAAAAATAAACGGTGACCGATACAGGGGCAGATATGTCATATAGCCGCCCTGCCGCTTTGTCTTCCGCCCCAGCACATCGAAGAGTTCGTTCTCCTGCATATAATCGAAGAACTCCTTCGTCTCCGGTGAAAGCTCGCTGTACATCTTCTGTCCGGCAGCAAGGATCTCCTCCGGTGTTCCGATGGGTGCCGGATTGCCGTTCTTGAAGTAAACATCGTTATCAATGTAGGAAAGCTTCTCCACACCGATGCGCTCCCGGCGCTTCTCGTGGATCCTGCTGGCAAAGGGAACGAAATATTCCTTCACCTGGCGGCGGAAGTTCTCAACCTCTTCCCTGCCGTAGCTGTTGCGGTCCATCCGGCAATAGCCTAATTCTATGTAGTTCTCATATCCAAGCATTCTGGCCTGTGCCGTGCGGTTCTTCACCATTTTATCAAAGATCTCGTCAATCTCATCCGTAACGCTTAAGAAGTAATCGCTTAAGGCCTTCCATGCACTGCGGCGGACGGTACGGTCTCCGGCAGTCAGGAACCTGCGCAGCAGGGAAATGTTATATATCTCTCCTTCAAAGGGAATCTGTGCTGTGGCGATCAGCTTGCTGTATCTGGTTACCAGTGCATTCTCTTCCTGCATAAGAGGGATCAGCTTCTCGTCAAAGGACTTGAATGCAAGCTCCATGTTCTTGAAGGTAACCTTGCCGATCTTCTCTTCCATATAAGAACGGTACGGAGA
>CAKSAI010000282.1 GCA_934434905.1 uncultured Lachnospiraceae bacterium
TATCTCGCATTCTCCGATCCCTCCGGAAGATATGCCAGCATATCAAGAACATCCGGCAATACCTTATCGATAAATTTACGGCCGTCTTCTCCCGGAATCTCTGAATTGAAAACCGGATCTGTCAGATCCAGCAGATAATCCTCATTTCCGTAATACCATTCCATATCCTGCGTAAACAGCAGATCGATGGTATTGCTGTCCGGGTTGGTAATACGTGTCTGACCATATGTGTTTTCATCGTTTATTACTGTTTTGTAGCTGTAATTCGGATATTTTTCCTTTACCCAGTCCTGCTCGCCGAAGTCCTTAAGCAGCGCCTCCAGCCATTCCGTACCATAACCGGCCTGCCAGCAGTATACTTCCAGAAGCTGGTCCGTATCGCCATTCTTTCCGCCGCCTCCTCCGGACGTTCCGCATCCGGTTAAGCTTGCAGCCGCCAGCGTCACTGCCAGGAATGTCACTATCACTCTTCTTATCATGTTCTTCATATTTACATTTCCTTCTTTCTGTTGTTTGTTTGTCTTTATCAACCTTTGATTCCACCGATGGACATGTTTTCCATGATCTTATCGGAGAAGCAGAGGAATAATACCAGTACCGGAATCATAGAAACGATAATGCCCGCAAAATAAAGAGGAGCTTTCCCTGTCCGCAGCAAGGTATTCTTCACCAGATACATTCCTGATGCAAGGGTCGGATACGAGGGCATGTATAACAACGGTCCCATATAATCGTTCCACTGCCCGATAAAGGAGTTTATCATCAGAGCCATCATCATTGGCTTTGCCTGGGGCAGCATTACCTTGAAGAACAAGGTAAACTCTCCGCCGCCGTCAATGTACACCGCCTCAGCGTAGCTGGTGGAAATACTCTTGAAGAATCCGTAATAGACCATGAAGCCCATACCGCCGAAGGTGATGGCAGTCACAATCTTAAAAAGCGGCGTATCATACAGACCCATATCATAAATCAACTTAAAGTAACCACCGCTGTTTCCGACTACCGGGATCGTCATGGAAAACACGATCACCGCATAGATAAGGTTCCTGCCCCGGAAACGAAAACGGGACATGACATAGGCAAAATATGTTTCCACCAACGCACAGACACACACCGGTACTACAGCCTCCCAGATATTGTTCCATACCATCTCCAGATATCCGGCGCCATCCGGTGTTTTGATCATGGAAAACACCTCCAGATAGTTCCGAAACCGCCATATCTTCGGCAACGCAAAGGCATTCCCCAGCGTCAGATCCAGTGTATAATCCACAAAAGGTTTAAAGGAACTGATTGCCATCCATATGATCGGATAGATCATAGATACCGTATAGATCATCAACAATATCCAGACAAATACGTACAGGATCCGTTCTCCCTTTGAGCGTTTGGCCTTCCGTTTTCTCAAACTGTATTTTTTTGTCGCTGTCACTTCTCTCTTCACCACCTTCTCAATATTCCACTGCCGGAATCCGTTCAATGATCTTCCGCAACAACAGGATCACCGGCATTCCTACGATGGTAAAGCACAGGCCTGCCGCCGATACCACACCGTAGAAACCGCTGCCTCCTGCCTGTCCGCTTCCGTATACCTGCCGGAAGATCCAGTAGGAAACGGTCTGGGTCTGATACTGATTCAGAGAATCGAACAACAGGATCGGTCCACTGGCGGTAAACAGCGTTGTCATCTGGAAGATGAGCAGCGTAGAGAACATAGGCCAGATCAGCGGGAAGATAATACTCACAAGCTCCCGGAAGGGACCGCAGCCATCCAACTTCGCGGCTTCGATCACATCCACGGGAATTCGTGCCAGGGAGCCGTGAAACATCAGCATGCCGGTAAAGCCTGTCCATATACAATAGGCAATGATCGCCCAGGTTGCAGTAGCAGTTCTTCCAAGGAGTCCTTCTGTGGGCAGAGGGTGCCCCAGGCTGTTTAGGATCACCCCCAGCGGCCCCTGCGGCTTAATGAATTCCGAAAAGATGCTGGTTAAAACCACAGCGGACACAATGGCCGGGAGATAGAACACGATTCGGAATACCTTGTACATATAGATTTTTTTATACAGGAAATATGCCACAAACAGATTCACAAACAGCATCAGGATGCCTTCTGCAAAATAAATCATGGTGTTGCGAAGGGCAATATTGATGTCGCCGTTCTCGCTGGTCAGTTCATCCCAGAAGGTTCGGAAATTATCCATGGTCCATTCGCCTGTCTGCGGCTTCTGGAAGGCCAGCAGCAACGTATTAAAATTGACGCTCACCCAGAAAATGATAAAGCTTAAGATTGGCAGCGTAACACCGACAGCGATAAACACACCCCTGTTGACATTCCATTTCTTCTTGCGCCTTGATTGTTGTGTTCCTCTTGTTTTCATCTCATCTCTCCTGTTGCATATGTTTCACTTCAATCCGTCCATGTACCAATGTTATCCGCATTCCCCGTAGGGGGAGAAAATGGACTGTCATTATCACCGATCACCGAGCTTGTTATAATATCCTCGCTGTCCAGTTCTATTTTTTCCAGGTTAGGACTTTCATATCTATACTTAGTCATCGTCTTCTCTACCTCTATTTCTTGATCAGCCTGATGTCAGCGATGTACATCTTGACATCTTCAGATGAAGCTTCGCCGCAGAAAATCATGCTGGTGCTGTTCACAATAAATTTCTGCCAGAAATTCTCAAAGTTTCCTTCGCAGGCATCGGCAGCACTGCTGGTGTTGGTCAGAGGAATCTCAACCTCTATCCATGTATCTGTTATGCTTGTCCAAGTAAGATCATAGGATTTGCCTTCTGCATAATACAGAAAGTTGGCGGCACCATCCGGATCGTCTGTCTTGACCTTAAATACAAGTGTATCGCTGCCCTCATAATCCGATTTATCAAATACCGGGCGGGAACCGCGGAATAGCCAACTCCATTCACCACTTTTTACAGAAATCACGCCGTCCTGCCCATCATAGCTTTTCAACCATGAAACTGCTGTTGAATGTCCGCCTAAGGTAGCCTCGCTGTCTGTATCCCAGAGCGTTCCTGCTTCATATACCTTAAGCTGATAGCTGCCATAAATAACTGATCCCAAGGCATTTTCTGCCTGATAGGAAACGGTGTAGGTACCCTTCTGCTCCGGTGTAAAGCTTTCGTTTGTAACAACATAGTGACTTCCATCCGGCCTTGTAACATAACAGGAGATGTTTTTCAGACCGTTGAATACCGCTGTATGATTATCAATACTTGACAATACAAGCTCCTGTCCGGTGGCTGCCTTGGTTATCGTGCTTGTCACCACAGCCTTTTTCACTAGCTTAATATCGGCAACATAGATGGAAACGTCATTTGAACTTCTTTCCCCACACCAGATCATACTGCTGCTGTTTGTGACAAATTTCTCCCAGAAATTTTCAAAATTTCCTTCACAGGCAGATGTATCTGTTGCCGTTTTCGTGTTGGTAAGCGGAATTTCCACCTGCGTCCATACATCTGTAACCGCTGTATAGATAAGATCATATGTCTGGCCTTCTGCAAAATACCGGATATCTGCAAGTCCGTCCGGATCATCCGTCTTTACCTTGAATACCAGCGTGTCACTTCCTACATATGCTTCCTTAGCAAACATCGGTGAAACACCTCTGAATATATGTCCCCAGACATCATCTCCGGTACCTTTCCAGCGGATCACACCTTCTTCTCCTTCATATTGAGACAGCCACGTGTAAATAGTCTGACTATGACCGCCCAGCGCTTCTTCACTGTCTGTATTCCACAGGGTTCCGTTTGCATACGATTCTGTTCCGATCAGGCAATTCACATAATCCTGTATTTCTGCTGTCTCTGTGCTCGTACCTGCGTCTATTCCGTTTTTGATCTCCTCTGCTACCTGTTTCACGGAACGTGTCTGCTGTGTATCTGTCACAGCAGTGTCTGTGCTGTTCTTCACGGATGCTTTCAAAACTGCATGGATATTCGTTGCATAATCCGTATCCATGGGAATCCCCGTGATCACCAGGTTGGTGCGGTAGCTGTTATTGCCAAGTTCAATATAATTTACCCCGATCACCGTCCGTGTACCTGTGATACCTTCTACGCCCCACTGCCATGACCAGTTTATATCTGCCATAGTCAATCCGGTCGGCAGCGTGATGGTATAACCGAACCGTAAGTCTGCCTTTCCGGTAGCAGCTTCCTTGTCCTTAGGAGCGGCACCTACCGCATATCCTTCCGGCATGCGTACGGAACCGCCAAGGAAAGAAATGCCGATCTGTGTGTTGGCAGCGTTTACGATGTCGGCCTTCTTTACGCCAAATCCACCCAAAATCCCGGCTGTCAATGCAAGCACGCACATCATACTTAGTAATTTTCTTTTGGTTTGCTTTTTCATAATGATCCTCCTTTGATTTGAAAAAAATTTATTTTTAACTCATGACTGTCCCATCATGAGAATATCATTCCTTCGAGCCTTTTTGTCATCACCATTTGCTTCCGTTATCATCTGTGTCCCCCGCACGAGCTTTCCACGCAATAAGTGTGGTTACAT
>CAKSAI010000283.1 GCA_934434905.1 uncultured Lachnospiraceae bacterium
GTGGAAGGTGATACGGTCTTAAAGGCGCAGAACCGCCCGCTGGTGAAAGCGGATGTCCTAGAGCGGATGAAGAAAACCGGAGGTACGGAATTTGTCTTTGGGAAGCTTGATATTGATATGGAAGACGATGTGTTCCTTCCTGTAGGGGCGCTGAATCAGCTGCGCCGGGACGGGATCTGTGCGTTGGAGGAGAAGCTGCTGGCGAAGTACCGAAGACGTGGAACCGTGTTGACGACGGAATCCTGGAAAAATAAAGGAAATGAGCAGTTGACGCTTGACGCAGAGACGCAGCCCTATCTCGCAGTCTCCGTTCAGACAGCAGAGCAGTGTCAGTGCGTGCTGTCGTATCCTTATATTGACCGGATCCATATTGACAGCGGAGCCTTTGAACGCCGGACGGAGCTGGCACAGTTGTCTGCAATGGCGAGAACGGTACATCAGGCGGGAAAAAAGCTTTTTTATGGCATGCCAATGATCCTGCGGGGAGATACTGCACGCTGGTATGAGGAGAATCGGACCGAATTCTTAAATACCGGGATCGATGGGATCGTAGCGGGAAATTATGAGGCTCTGGAAATGTTCGGCGGAGTAAAGAACCACCTTACAGAAAGCAGACTTTGTCGAGAAAATGATCTGGGCGAGGCAGAAAGCAGGCCGTTTACAATTCTTGCTGACAGCAGTCTGTACGCCTGGAACAGTCAGGCGAAGGCGGCTCTGTCAGAAGCGGGCGCGGATGAAGTCACGCTGGCAGTGGAGGAAAATGAAGGGGAACTTAGAAGCCGGGATTTTTCCGGTGGAGAGTTGATCCTATATGGGCATCTTCCGTTGATGGTCAGCGCCCAGTGCCTGGTGAAGAATGCAGCAGGCATCCTTACGGAAAAGCAGGGTGGTGGGAAAAAAACGGCTGGCTGCAGCGGGAAAGCAGGCTTTACGATCCTGACCGACCGCTATGGCAAGCATTTCCCGGTGAAGAACCAATGCAAATATTGTTACAATATCCTATATAATACAAGCCCCCTGTCCCTGTTGCATCAGTATGGGGCAGTGAGGAAGCTTGCCGCTTCGGGCTACCGTATCTCCTTTACGCGGGAGACAGAGGATGGGCTGCGGCAGGTCCTGGCCTGGTATGAGCAGGGCTTCCTGCACGGAAAACCGATTGACAGGAACCAGTACCTTTCTGACTATACCAACGGCCATTTCAAGCGAGGAGCAGAGTAGAAGCATGGTACATTTGATTACAGAATTATCCAAGTATATAATGGTGATCCTGTTTGCCCTGTACACCTATCAGGGCTTTTCTGCCTTGCGCAAAAACTGCTCTGTAAAAAAGCAGCGGCGCAAGGAGCGTTTTCAGATCTTCTACATGTATCTGATCCACCTGAATGCCTATGCGGTGCTGTATTTTTCTACAGGAAATCAGAATATTCTGTTATTTTACGTGGCGCAGGTATTATTCTTTACGATGATACTGATCCTGTATTATACCGTGTATACGAGCTGTTCCAGATTGGTGGTCAACAACATGTGCATGCTGATGGCAATCGGTTTTGTCATGCTTACGAGGCTGTCCTTCGATACGGCATTGCGGCAGTTCGAGATCGCAGTGATCGCGGTTGCCATTACCATGATGATTCCGCTTATTATCGCCCGGGCACGCAGCATGTTCCGAAAACTGTCCTGGCTCTACGCCATTGTTGGAATCAGCCTTCTGGGAGTTGTCGCCGTGCTGGGTGTTGCTACCAAGGGGGCGAATCTTTCCTTCACCGTCGCCGGGATCACGGTTCAGCCATCGGAATTTGTCAAGATCATCTTTGTATTTCTGGTGGCATCCATGCTGTACAGATCTACGGAATTCCTGCAGGTGGTGAAGGTTACGATACTGGCGGCCATCCATGTGCTGATCCTTGTGCTTTCCAGGGATCTGGGAGGGGCATTGATCTTCTTCGTTGCCTTTCTTGTCATGTTGTATGTGGCTACCAGGAAGCCGTTCTATTTCCTGAGCGGACTTCTGGCCGGATGTGTGGCCTCTGTGACGGCGTATTATCTGTTTAACCATGTGCGTGTGCGTGTGATCGCCTGGCAGGATCCGCTGGGGCACTATGAGCGGGAAGGCAATCAGGTTTCCAACTCTCTGTTTGCCATCGGAACAGGCGGTTGGTTTGGTATGGGTCTGAACCAGGGCATGCCGAACCGGATTCCGGAGGTAAAGAAGGATTTTATCTTTTCCGCCATTGCCGAGGAGTTCGGAGGAATCTTCGCACTTTGTCTGATCCTGGTATGTGTCAGCTGCTTCCTGATGTTTTTAAACATCGCTATGCAGATGAAGGATCGTTTTTACAAATATGTAGCGCTGGGGCTTGGGACCATCTATGGGTTTCAGGTGTTTCTGTCCATTGGTGGGAATATCAAGTTTATCCCCTCCACAGGGGTGACTCTGCCGCTGGTCAGCTACGGGGGCAGCTCGCTCTTAAGTACGCTGGCGATTTTTGCTATCATACAAGGGTTGTATCTCATGAGACACAAGGAAGGAGAAACGCATGAAGCAGGACAATCAGCCGCAAAGCAACAAAAAGCAGAGCGGCATGAAACAACAAAGTAAGCCGAACCGGGAGTTCGCAGCGATCACGTATATATTCCTGGGAATGTTTCTCCTGATGATGGGATATTTTGTGTATTTTCAGATATTCCGCAGCGAGGATGTCATCAACAGCCCTTACAATAAGAGGCAGGATACCTTCGCAGAGCATGTGGTCCGCGGGGAGATTGTCTCTGCTGACGGCAAGACGCTGGCACAGACTGTCGTGAATGAGGATGGCAGTGAGAGCCGTTACTATCCGTATGGATCCATGTTCGCCCATGCCGTGGGCTATGACGTGAATGGCAAGTCCGGGATCGAATCCTTCGCCAATTTTAATCTGCTGCGATCCCATGCTTTTTTCATGGAGCAGATCGTAAACGGAATCCAGGATGAGAAGAATCCCGGCGACAACGTGATCACTACGCTGGATTATGAGCTTCAGAAGACAGCGTATGACGCTCTGGGCGACTCCGATGGTGCTGTGATCGTTATGGAGCCCTCTACGGGGCGGATCCTGGCTATGGTGTCCAAGCCGGATTACAATCCCAATACCATTGCGCAGGATTGGGATTCCATCGTTTCGGATGAGGATAATTCCGTGCTGTTAAACCGTGTGACCCAGGGACTGTATCCGCCTGGATCTACCTTCAAGATCTTTACCACGCTGGAATATATCCGGGAACACCCCGATTACGCTTCCTATGCCTATGAATGTACCGGAAGCATTACGGAGGAAGATCTGGAGATCCACTGCGCGGGACACCAGGTTCACGGAGCGGAGGATCTGATTGCATCCTTTGCCAATTCCTGCAATACCTCCTATGCCAATATAGGTCTGGGACTTAACCGGGACAGCTTTGCGAAGCTCTGTGATTCCCTGCTGTTCAATGCGGATATGCCTATCGCTTATCCTTACAAGCAGAGCAGCTTTGTTTTAAACGGCGCGTCCAACAACAAGATGGCCATGCAGACGGCCATCGGCCAGGGTGAGACGTTGGTGACACCGTTGCATATGGCGCTTGTTACCTGTGCCATTGCCAATGACGGCACGCTGATGAAGCCGTATGTCATCGATCATACAGAGAATTACAAGGGCGTGACTGTAAAAACTTATAAGTCTTCCGCTTACGGCGTTATCCTGAACAACTCGGAATGTGCATTGCTCAAGGAATACATGGAACATGTGGTGGCGGAGGGAACTGCCTCGCGCCTGTCCGGTCAGGCATATACAGCCGCCGGAAAGACGGGCTCTGCCGAGTACAGCAATGATAAGAGCTCCACCCATGCATGGTTTACCGGATATGCCTATACACAGGAGAAGGGAACCATCGCGGTGACGGTCATTGTGGAGGGCGGCGGCTCCGGCAGCAAGGTGGCTGTGCCTGTGGCGAAGGCTGTGTTTGACAAGTATTTTAGTGAGTAACAGTTCAGACACCGCATGGCGCGGGCTGAACTGATAATTGTTTTCAATTAAATATCATAAGAGAAAGAAGGAAGGATTGTTATGAAAAACGGACATATGGTCTATAAGACCTCCAATGTATGCTCGCAGGAGATTCAGTTTGATGTGGTGGACGGAATCGTTCACAATGTGAATTTCATAGGTGGCTGCCGGGGCAACACCCAGGGAGTGGCAGCTCTGGCAGAGGGGATGCCGATCGAGGAGATTCCCAAGCGCCTGCGCCACATTGATTGCCGTGGCGGAAGCTCCTGCCCGGATGAGTTTGCCAAGGCAGCGGAACGATTCATGGCGGAGAACAAAGCTTAAGATTTGCTTGCAAGAACTCCGGAAAAGAGGTATACTGTTTCCAATAAGTTATTCTGACAGAGAATAACGGATCAAACCACATCGGAGGTATTGCAATGATAGAAGCAACAAGTTGTGGTGGTGTGGTCATATTTCGTGGAAAGATACTTGTGCTGTATAAGAATTACAAGAACAAGTATGA
>CAKSAI010000284.1 GCA_934434905.1 uncultured Lachnospiraceae bacterium
GTATTCCTGCCCGGTTCGCTCCATACACATCGGTAAAAATCTGGTCTCCTACAAAGATCGTGTTGGATACATCTGTCTGCATCCGTTCCATGGCCTGCATGTAATTCCGAACAGAAGGTTTATGCGCGTCATGGATATAGAGCACACCCACGTCATCATTGAACATTTTTACGCGCGGTTCTTTATTGTTGGACAGCAGGCAGCAGCGAAAGCCCAGCTCCTTCAGCCGGGCAAACAGCGCCTTGGCACGGTCATCCGCCGGAGCCCCATGGGGTACCAGCGTGTTGTCGATGTCAAAAATGATCCCACGATATCCGTCCCGATACAGCCCTTCGAAATCAATGCTGTAAGTGGAATCCAGATACTCACCCGGATAAAATCTCTGAAACATAACTGCTCCTTATTTCACCAGCTTCGAAATCTGCTTAAACACATCCGTACCGGCCTTTCTCGTCAACTCAAACAGGATCGCCTCGCTGGTGGTAAGCAGCACGCCCTCCTGTCTGGCACGGATCAATGCGATTTCCTTGTCTCCGGCCTTCCGGGAGGAAATGCAGTCTGTCACAAGGATTGGCGTAAAACCTGCTTCCTTTAAGTCTATGGCTGTCTGCAGCACACAGACATGAGCCTCTATGCCGCACAGGAGGACATTCCTGCCTTTTCCGTCTGCCTGCGCTATCGTTGCTGATGAAGTACCATCGGCACACAGCACCCCGGACGCTTCCTGCATCCTATGATGCAAAAAATTCTGTACTTCCGGCACCTCATAAGAGCTGAACGTCAGCTTGTCGATATACTCCTCTGTGTCGGCCGCCGCGAAGATCTCCGGCAGGTTCAGGCCAAGCCCCTTCGTGTACTGCCCGGTAATGATCATGGGAACCCCCAGGATCCTAAGCCCCTCCAGAAGCTTCACGGAATTGGCAATAAGCTCCTCCCACTTCGTCATGGCAGGAACGATCCTCCTGGTAGTCGATAACGAGACATGATGTATCTTCCACTGATATACGCATAATGATTCCTTTCTTTGTCTGGTCAAATAAAAGTTCCGCTCATACACTATTTCGGTCTGAATAAATAACAGTTCCGTACACGCCCATTCGCTGTTATTTATCCAACATCTTCTTCAATTCATTCATGAAGGTGTTCACGTCCTTGAACTCCCGGTATACGGAAGCAAATCTCACATAGGCGACAGCCTCCAGATCCTTCAGCTTGTCCATTACCATCTCGCCGATAACAGCGCTGGGGATCTCCTTCTCCTCACGGTTGAATATCTCTGTCTCCACCTCGTCCACCAGCTTGTTGATCTGGTTGGCAGAGACCGGACGCTTGTGGCAGGCTCGCAACACTCCGGCCTCGATCTTGGCACGGTCATACTGCTCTCGGTTATTGTCCTTCTTGATCACGATCAGCGGGATGGTCTCCACCTTCTCATAGGTGGTAAAGCGCTTCCCGCACTCATCACAGAGCCTTCTGCGGCGGATGGAATTATTGTCATCAGCCGGTCTTGAATCAATCACCCTGGTATTGTCACTGCTGCAAAACGGACACTTCATCTCATTTCCTCCATATCGTATACGAACGGAAGCTTTCTGATTGCTGACACATACATTCCAGCGCCATGAGCTATCGCTTCCTCTTTTTTCAGTATATTTAATTTGGAAGACATTGTCAACCAGATTTCAGAGTTTCTTCCTCTCTTCCTCCTTCAATTCCACCAGAATAATATCAGGTCCGATCTTCACGATATTACACCAGGGAATGATAATTTCGTATTCCCGCCCAAACAGCCCCCACATTTTGCATGGTCCGGGGATGATCAGAGCCTTGACACAGCCAGTACACTCATCGATCTCCACATCCATGACAAAGCCAATGCATTTGCAGGTACAGACGTTGATAACTTCCTTTTCCCTTAACTCACAAATACGCATAAAAAACCCTCCTGCATTATGGTATGCAGGAGGGGGTGGATGGTGACTTCGCCGTGCCAGCTCGATTCACGCCGTGCCAGCTTATCGCAGCAACTCCGCCGTGCCAGCTCGATTCACGCCGTGCCAGCTCGATTCCGCTTCGCTTCATCTCGCTGAGGGCTTTCGCCCTATAAAAATACAGAAAAACAGCTCTTTTCGTGCAAGCACGACAAGCTGTTTTTCTGTATTTTTGCACGGCTCAATGCTTTACACATTAAACCTAAATAGTATCACATCGCCGTCCTTCACAACGTAATCCTTGCCTTCCAGTCCCACCAGGCCCTTTTCCTTGGCGGCGGCCAGAGAGCCGCAGTCCAGAAGATCCTGATAGTTGACCACCTCGGCACGGATGAAGCCACGCTCGAAATCGGAATGGATCTTCCCGGCCGCCTGGGGAGCCTTGGTTCCCTTCGTGATCGTCCATGCCCTGGTCTCGTCTTCGCCGGAGGTCAGGTAACTGATCAGTCCCAGCAGGTGATAGCTGGCCTTAATAAGCTTCTCCAGGCCGGACTCTGCAAGTCCCAGCTCCTCCAGGAACATGGCCTTCTCATCGTCCTCAAGCTCTGCGATCTCCTCTTCGATCTGAGCGCAGATCACGAAGACCTCTGCCCCTTCTTCCTCTGCCAGCTTTCGAACCTGCTGCACATACTGGTTGGAAGCGCCGTCATCTGCCAGATCATCCTCCGCCACATTGGCGGCATAGATCACCTTCTTGGCTGTCAGCAGGTTATAGCCCTTAAACCAAAGAATTTCATCCTCATCCTCCGTCACGAAGGTTTTCGCAGGCTTGCCTTCCTCCAGGTGTTCCTTGATGCGTGTAAGAAGCGCCAGCTCCTTCGCCTGTACCTTGTCATTTCTGGCCGCTCTGGTAACCTTGGATATTCTGCGCTCCAGAATCTCCAGATCCGAAAAGATCAGTTCCAGATTGATGGTTTCAATATCGCGAACCGGATCGATACTGCCGTCCACATGCACCACGTTCTCATCTTCAAAGCAGCGCACTACGTGAACAATGGCATCCACCTCGCGGATATTGGCTAAAAACTGGTTGCCCAGACCTTCACCCTTGCTGGCCCCCTTGACGAGTCCTGCGATATCCACAAACTCAATGACTGCAGGCGTCACCTTTTTGGAATGGTACAGATCTCCCAGCTTCTTCAAACGTGCATCCGGCACGGTCACGATTCCCACGTTGGGATCTATGGTACAAAAAGGATAGTTGGCCGACTCCGCTCCCGCCTTCGTCAGAGAGTTAAACAGCGTGCTCTTTCCCACATTCGGTAAACCGACAATTCCAAGTTTCATAATTTATTCTACCCATTCGAAAATGCTCTGCTTTCAAGCACTTCCGCCTTTCTATATTTTCTATCATGAATCGCCTTGTTCATGCGTCATACTATAAATTGACACTCGCGAAAGACGTTGCAGGTGTCCCAGGATATTTAAAAAAACGTTATTGAAAGGAGTATTCCTATGTACGATTCAAATTGCGATGAATGGAAGAAACAGAAACATGTCCACGAGCTTACAGGAAGCACCGAAATTTTCTCAGAGTGCGGTGAATGCCATAACCACCGGTTCTGCACCGTTTCCGGCGAAGCCATGGAAAAGGGGAACAGCCATGTCCATGAAGTGAAGTTCCGCACAGATACTGCTGATGAGCATTTCCATGAATTCTGTGGAAAGACCGGCCCGGCTATACCGGTAGGCGAAGGAAAGCATGTGCATTTTCTCAAATCTGTCACTGAGGAAGCGGATGGGCACAAGCATAAGTTCCAGGTGGCCACCCTGATTGAAGAACCAACCGAGTTTGAACACTGTAAATAAAACTTTGCGCCCTCAGGTTTTCCTGAGGGCGCTTTTTAACGCTTCGCAGATATTTTCTCAATCCAAATGGAACACCTTCCGCAGATCCACGCTCACCGGGCTGTTGTCCGGATTGGTCTCCATGATATCAGCCATGAAATCCCACCACTTCCGGTTGATGGCTGTGTCCGCACCCTTGGCCCAGAGTTCCTCATCCGCAATCTCGATATAGCCAAAAAGTGTGAGGGTCTCCTCATCCAGGAAAATAGTGTAGTTCTTCCCGCCGTATTCATGGATCATGTCCTGCATTTCCGGCCATAACTGATTGTGGCGTTTCTCATACTCCTCTGCCATTCCGGGGTAAAGCTTCATCTTAAATCCTTTGATCATAGTCGTCACCTATCTGTCCTTTCTTCTCTTCATTGTTATATCTTCTGAATATCCCTGCAGGTGCTTATCTGTACTCCATATCATAATCTTCCCTAATGCTGGAAGCGTTTTCTTTGCATTTTCGTAAAAACGTATTATACTCAAATCGCCTATGCCCATCTCATATCTAAGTGCCCTCTCCGGAAATTCTTGTGCTATAAATAATAAATCCTCTTTCTTAAGCTCCGTACCATATAACTTCCAAGGTGTCTCATCGCACGCTGTCTTCTCTAGAAATTCTTGAAACAACAATGCCTTTGATCGACGCGCATCTCCATTTTTGATATGCGCGATATGATTCCCACTTTC
>CAKSAI010000285.1 GCA_934434905.1 uncultured Lachnospiraceae bacterium
GGTTATATGCGTAACAATGGTATTGACAAAAAGACTGCAAGGGAGAGAATTGCCGTCGGCTGTAACTGGATGTGTGTTCCGGGAAGAGAGTTTCCGATGAACGATACCGTGAAGATCAACGTTGCCAAGGTTTTATGTGAAGCGCTCGCAGATATGAAGGAGATGAAAGAAAAGAGTACGGAAAAGCTGTTTGCGCTTTATGAAGAACATCTGGTAAAAACAATTGATGTTACGGCGCAGGGAATCAATCTTCATTTAGATCATGCGTGGGAAGTGACACCGGAGCTGGTCATGAATCTCATGATGAAGAATACCCTGGAGCGCGGAGAAGATATTTCGCAATGTGCAGAGCTATATACGGTCGGCATTGACGGAGCAGGTCTGGCAGTTGTTGCCGATTCCTTTGGAGCACTTCAGACCAGAGTGGAAGAAGAAAAAATACTCACATGGGAAGAACTTTATGAAGCGTTGGAAAACAATTTTGCAGACGAAAGAACCCGCCTTATCATGAACTCTTCACCAAAATATTGTCACGGAGGAACTGCCTCTGATGCATGGGCGAAAAGGTTGACGGAGAGCTGGGTATGTCGCATAAAGGCGCAGAAAATGCCAAAAGGACGTCAACTGTTACCAGGCTGGTTTAGCTGGTCGAGAACCATTGAGTACGGTTCAAAAGTTGGAGCAACGCCAAACGGAAGACGTGCGGGAGAACCGATCTCCCACGGGGCAAATCCCAATCCACATTTTCGGACAGATGGTGCAGTTACGGCACAGTCCAATGGAATTGCATCCGTCCAATGCGGTTATGGAAATACAGCGCCATTGCAATTAGAATTCGATCCGAAGCTGGCAGCAGACGAAAAGGGTGTAGAGATTGTGTTGAATCTGATAGAAAATCATTTCCGCCGGGGAGGAACTTTAATTAATATCAATGTGCTGGATGCAGAAAAATTGATGGCAGCGCATAAGAATCCTGAATTATACCCGGATTTGGTTGTCAGAGTGACGGGGTTTACTGCGTACTTTGCATCACTGTCGCCACAATTTCGGGAATTAGTAGTACAAAGATTTTTGGAAGGAATATAAAAGAAGAGAGAGGAAAAAAATATGTTTAGAGTAGCTTTATTGAGCCGTTGGCATGTACATTCGCACAAAAATGACCAGCGTTATGCAAAAGAATTATTAGCGCAGCCGGATTGTCAGGTGACCTGCGTATGGGATGAAGATCCTGAAATTGCGAAGGAATGGGGCGAAGAATATGGAGTGCCCTACGAAACAGATTTAGAAAATGTCCTTTCACGTGATGATGTGGATGGTGTACTGGTTACTTCAAATGCTACACAACACCGTGAGATCTTTATTGCGGCAGCAAATCACAAAAAGCACATTTTTACAGAAAAAGTGCTTTCCTATAATTTGGAAGACGCTTATGCAATCAAAGAAGCGATTGAGAGGAATGATATTAAATTCTGTATTTCTTTCAATCGCCTTGCAATTAAGCAACTGGCGTATGCAAAAACACTGATAGAAGATGGCATTCTTGGAGATCCCGTACAGTTCCGATGTATATGCGGACACTGTGGCGGACTGAATGGAGATTTGCCGGAATACTGGTATGATCCCGAAGTCTGTGGCGGCGGTGCTATGATTGATCTTGGATTTAACTCGGCATATCTTGCCAGATATATTATGGGTGAGATGGAATCAGTCAGTTCGTCCTTCAATTATTCTGTTTTACATAAAAGGGTAGAGGATAATGCCTCCTGCAATGTAATATTTAAAAATGGAGCTATGGGTCTTATTGATGCAACATTTACTTCTCCGCTGATGAGCGTATTTGAACTGAATGTCTATGGAACAAAGGGAGCTTATTACGCAAGATTCGGGGGCAGCGATATGGCTGAACTTCATTTGATAGGACAGCCCAATAAGAGCCTTGCGCTAAATGCGATTCCTGGGTCCCTGAAATCGCCGGTACAGACATGGGTAGATGCCTGCGTAAACGGCGCCTCTGATAAAGATTATGGTGTTGATGCAGCCATTGATATGGTGAAATTCATGGTGGCAGCTTATCAGTCAGAGAAAGAAAACGGAAGACGAGTTGCTATTTAATAAAAAACACTCCGGGAGGTATCTCCCGGGGTGAAAAATGGTTGTTATGCAAGTCATTATTTCTTTTGAATCTCTAGAGAATATTGCTTTGGGGTTGCTCCTACGATCTTCTTGAATAATTGAATGAAGTATGACATATTTTCAAATCCGCATGTCTCACATATTTCATTTAGCGGCTGCCCTTTTTTTAATAATTTGCATGCATGAAAGACACGCAGGCTATTGAGATATTGTATGTATGTTTCGCCTGTGGCGGCCTTGAATTTGGTGCAGAAATAGTATTTGTTATACCCAACTTTTGAAGCGATTTCATCCAGTGAAATTTTCTCTGTGAAATGTTGCTCTGTCCAGGAAATAATTTCTCGCAGGGAATCATCATGAGCCGGAACATGCGGTTGGATGATCCCGGCTGCGGTTGAATATTGCTGCAAAATCTGAAAAATCGCTAAAATCGCACAAAGTGTGTCTGCTGTGCCGGAAGTAGAAGACCGCAACTGTTCCGCCAGGGCAGATAATCGTTCGTATTCAGGCAGATAACAGGATAAGCTTGAAAAATCCATATCTGCTTCCGCAAGAATGTTTCGCAGGTTTATCAGGGGTAACAGTCCTTCCGGATGCAGTTTAACAACGGTAACATGCCCATCGCTTTGCAGATACTGCATAGAGTGAATGACATCAGGCGCAATAAAAAATGCCTGCAGTCCCTCTAATTCGTATCGATTACCACCAATATATGCTGTTCCTTTCAGGTTACAACATAAAAGTATTTCGATGGTTTCCGCATAGTGCGGCGGAGTAATGGAAGCGGATGGAAAATACATTGTATTGACATCCCAGGGCCTTTTCTGTTGAAATTCCTTATATTCTTTGAACGCAGTCATTATCTTTTTCATGAGTAAAGTATAACATCACAATCTTAATATTACAATATTTTTTATTCATAGTTACGGTATGCTTTCGGAGATTTTCCGCACATTTTTTTGAAAAATGTGGAAAAATAATATTGATCTGAAAAGCCTAACTGTGCCGCGATTTCATGTAAAGGAAGCTGTGAGCCACGCAGTAGGGTTTTTGCGGCATCAAAACGCTGCTGGTTCAGATATTTATAAGGTGTTAACCCATATATTTTGCTGAAAGCCCGAATTGTCTGTGAGACAGAAAGATTTGCAATGTCAGCACATGTTTCTGAATTCAATTCTTCCGCCAGGTGCAGGTCGATATAGTTTTTTAAGCGAATAATGTTTTGCGGAATATCCGGCATCACCAGATGTGAATTACGGGAGTCCCGCATAAACTGACAAAGCTTTATAAAAACAAGGAAGGAGCGGTCAAATGCAAGCTTCGGATTGGAAGGATTAGCTTTGACGATATCGTGTATCTGGTGTAAATAGTCCGAGATATCAAGAGACGGAAATACCATGGTAGTATTGAAACCATATGCATCTACAATGGAAGTTGCAAGGGGAGAGTCAATATTAATCCAGATCTTTACCCAGGGATCCTCCGGATCTGCATAGTAGTCATGTCTTTCACCCGCATGTAACAAATAGGTATCACCGGCAGAAACGGGGAGCGTACCCGAAGGAGCATTCAGAAAACCGGAGCCGGAAATTACATATTCGATGATTGTTTCCAGACACTGTTCCGGGCGGTAATGGTGATAGTCGGGATTGGCATAGCTTATACCGATAAGCTGCAAGGAGAAGGGCAGAGTTTCGGAAATGGGCGGAAAACCAATTACACTTTCATGCGGTGGTGTCAGATTTAAGGTTGAATGCATAATAAAAACTCCTTTCATGCGCATTTTTTAAAAAAAATACGCATTATTTCTATTGGAAACACTTTTTTGTAATTATATAATGTTAAAAAAGGCATGAGACAAGACAAATTAGGTAAAAAATATGTTTAATTTGTTTGCTGTGCATGGATAATCAATTAAGATTACAATGCGATTATAACATAGCGTTTGTAAAATTCAAATAAAATAATGACATTTTTTTGAATGATTTATATCTGTTGAAGATTTTTCCTTGATATTTTTTAAGGAAAATTATAGAAAAATCAGCATGAAAAAGAAAAGGGAAGAAAAAATGCGGAATCCGATCGTACAAGGGTGGTATGCAGACCCGGAATCAGTCGTATATGATGATAAAGTATATATATATGTAACGAAATCATTGCCCTATGAAGAACAGAAAAATATTGATCTTGTGGTATCTTCTGACCTGGAGAACTTCGATATCATACCGGATGTCCTGGATATGTCCACATTTCCGGGAACTTGGCGGTGTGTATGGGCGCCGTCGGCGGTTGAGAAGGATGGAAAGTATTATGTCATATTTTCAACCAATGCAATCGGCAGTGATGATGAAATTGGCGGTCTTTATATAGG
>CAKSAI010000286.1 GCA_934434905.1 uncultured Lachnospiraceae bacterium
GGTACATACAGCACCGGCGGTAGAGCGTCTTGGCATCAAAGCCTATAACTGGTGGAACGAAGCGCTTCACGGGGTGGCACGGGCAGGAACGGCCACGGTGTTTCCGCAGGCGATAGCCCTTGCGGCAACCTTTGATGAGGATTTTATCGAACAGGTAGCGGACGCAATCTCCACGGAAGGGCGGGCGAAGTTCCATCTGCAGCAGCGGTATGGCGACACGGATATCTATAAAGGACTTACCTTCTGGTCCCCCAATATCAATATCTTCCGGGATCCCAGATGGGGCAGAGGCCACGAGACCTTTGGCGAGGATCCATATCTGACCGCCAGACTGGGCGTACGCTTCGTGGAAGGGATTCAGGGACATGATGAGAATTACCTGAAGGCAGCGGCCTGTGTGAAGCACTTCGCGGTACATAGCGGACCGGAGAGTCTGCGCCACAGCTTCGATGCCAGAGTGGGACTTCAGGACTTATATGAGACGTATCTTCCGGCCTTTCGGGCATGTGTACGGGAGGGCCGGGTTGAGGCGGTGATGGGAGCCTACAACCGGGTAAACGGAGAGCCTTGCTGTGGCAGCAGGAAGCTGCTTAAGGAGATTTTGCGTGAGGAATGGGGATTTCGCGGGCATGTGGTCTCGGATTGCTGGGCCATTAAAGACTTCCATGAAGGTCATAAAGTGACAGCCGGTTCGCTGGCGTCTGTGGCGCTGGCAGTGAACAGTGGCTGCGACCTGAATTGTGGAAATCTGTTCCTGTATGTGGCAGAGGCGGTGCGACAGGGAACCATTTCGGAAGAACGGGTGGATGAGGCGCTGGTAAGGCTTTTTTCTGCAAGAATGAAGCTGGGAATATTAGGAGAGGCAAAGGAAGGGGAAGATCCTGACGTCAGAACGGAGGAAGTCGGGGCGGAGCGCGAGAATCCCTATGATAAGATTCCTTATACCGTGGTGGATTCTCCGAAAATGCAGGCGTTAAATCTTGAGGCGGCGGAAAAATGCCTGGTACTTCTGAAGAATGAAGGCGATTTGCTACCGCTTGATCCGGCTAAGATCAAAAACATCGGGATCATCGGTCCCAATGCGGATAATCGGCGGGCATTGATGGGGAACTATGAGGGAACAGCCTCCGGATATGTTACAATTTCCGAGGGTATTCGGGAATATGTGGGTGATTCCGTCCGGATCCGGGTGTCGGAGGGCTGTCATCTCTACAAGGACCGGATCAGCAATTTAAGCTGCGGCCATGACCGGGATTCTGAGGTGCGGGGGATCTGTGAGGTCAGTGATGTAGTCATCCTGTGCATGGGGCTGGATCCCGGACTTGAAGGGGAAGAGGGCGATGAGGGCAATCAGTATGCCAGCGGGGATAAGCCGGATCTCAGGCTGCCCGGCAGACAGCAGGAGATCCTGGAACTGGCCAGTGCCTGTGGAAAGCCGATAGTTCTCGTACTGCTTACGGGGAGCGCGCTTTCGATCGGTTGGGCAGATGCGCATGTCCCGGCGATCCTTCTGGGTTGGTATCCGGGCGCTTTGGGGGGCAGGGCTGTTGCACATGCGCTGTTTGGCAGGAGAAATCCGGAAGGCAGGCTTCCGGTCACCTTTTACCGTACCACGGAGGAACTGCCGCCGTTTACCGACTATTCCATGAAGGGACGAACCTACCGCTACATGGAGCAGGAGGCGCTGTACCCCTTCGGGTATGGACTGTCCTACACATCCTTTGCCTATGAGAAAAGAGAGGTTATACAGGAAGCGGATGGAGTTAAGGTAAAGGTTCTACTGCAGAATACGGGAAGAATGCGTGGCACGGAAACCGTTCAGGTCTATGTGAAGGCATTGCGCCCCGGTACTCCAAATGCGCAGTTGAAGGGGATACGGAAGGTTACTCTTGCTCCGGGCGAGAAGCAGGAGGTTTCCCTGTCTCTGCCATGGGAGGCGTTTTCCCTATGCGGGGAAGACGGCAAACGCAGGGTGGAAGCCGGACCGTATATGGTCTATGTTGGCGGCAGTCAGCCGGATATGAGGAGTGAAAAGCTTACCGGAATGTGTATTCCGGGAATACCGATAGAAATCAGCAAAAATTGAGCAGGTCATAGCAAGAACTAAAAAGTTCTTTCTGACATTTTTTGTTATAGTTGATACATCAGGGAAAGTCCTGTCTGGAGACGAAAGGATTGGAGGAAAGGGAATGAAACGAAAAAAAGTTATGGCCGTTTTATTGACAGCGGCACTGGTGGCCGGAAGTCTTGCGGCCTGTGGTACAAAGGAGACAGCGGGGGAAGGATCCGGGAAAACAGGTACTGAGGCAGAGGGTACCGGAGGAAAAAAGGACAAGAAGCAGGTGATCAACGTCTGGGCATTTACGGACGAGGTTCCGAAGATGCTGGAGAAGTATCAGAAGCTTCATCCGGATCTCAACTATGAGATCAAGGCCACCATCATCGCTACGACAGACGGCGCTTATCAGCCGGCACTGGATCAGGCGCTGGCGGCAGGAGGATCGGAGGCACCGGATATCTACTGTGCAGAGTCAGCCTTTGTATTGAAGTATACCCAGGGGGATGCCAGTCAGTATGCGGCAACCTATAAGAGCCTGGGGATTGATGTGGCGACTGCAGTAAAAGAGGCCGACATCGCACAGTACACCATCGATGTAGGAACCAATAAGGACGGTGATCTGGTGGGTCTGGGCTATCAAGCCACCGGCGGAGCCTTTATCTATCGGCGTTCCATTGCCAAAGCAGTATGGGGGACGGATGATCCCGCTACAGTCAGTGAGAAGATCGGATCCGGGACAGGTTCCTGGGATAAGTTTTATCAGGCGGCAGCGGATCTGTCCAAGAAGGGCAGCGCCATTGTTTCCGGGGACGGGGATATCTGGCATGCAGTGGAGAACAGCTCAGACCGGGGCTGGATCGTGGATGGAAAATTAAATCTTGATCCGAAGCGCGAAGAATTCCTGGAGCTTTCCAAGAAGTTGAAGGACAATGGATACTTCAATGACACCCGTGACTGGCAGGATGCATGGTTTGCAGATATGAAGGGGGAAGGCGCGAAGCCGGTGCTGGGCTTCTTTGGACCGGCATGGCTGATCAACTACACTTTAGCACCCAACTGTGGCGGTGAGAAGCCGGGCGAGGGTACATACGGCGATTGGGCAGTGTGCCAGTCACCCATAGGATTTTTCTGGGGCGGCACCTGGGTTTTGGCAAATAAGGATTCCAAGGTGAAGGAAGCGGTGAAGGATATTATCCAGTGGATCACGCTGGACAGCTCAAAGGACGGACTTCAGTATATGTGGGCCAACGGAACCCTGAACGGAGAAGGCGGGACGAAGGATGCTGTGGCATCAGGTAAGGTTATGAGTATGTCCGATGGTTCTCTGGACTTCCTGGGCGGTCAGAATATGTTCGAGGTCTTTGTGCCTGCCAACCAGTACGCCAACGGTACCAATCTGACACAGTATGATGAGAATATCAATAGCTTCTGGCGGGATCAGGTGCGGGAGTATACTTCCGGCAACAAGTCCCATGAAGAGGCCGTGAAGGCATTCAAACAGCAGGTGGCCGACAATCTGGCATTGCCGGTGGAATAGGAAAATTCATGAAGCGAAAAAGTATTGGATATGCAAAATACGGCTATCTGTTCTGTGCGCCGTTTGCGATTGCGTTTCTCGTTTTTTCCCTGTATCCCGTGGTCTATACGGCGGGAATCGGGTTTACGGATCTGAAGGGCCTGGGAGTCAGAAGCTTCCATGTCCTGAAGGATCCTCTGGAGAACTTTAAGGCAGTTCTTGCGAATGGTGCGTTTCGGACTGCCTTTGGAAATACGGTGAAGATATGGCTTATGAATTTTATCCCACAGATCGTGCTGTCGCTGATCCTGGCCGCCTGGTTCACGGATCGGCGCAGCAAGATTCATGGGAAGGGGATGTTCAAGGTGCTTTTTTATATGCCGAATATCATTACAGCAGCCACCGTTGCCATCCTGTTTGGGGCGCTGTTTGGTTATCCTATGGGGCCGGTGAATGACCTTGTCATGAGTCTGGGACTTAAGGAACGCCCGGTGGAATTCCTGGCCAGCAAGGCCGTAGCCAGGGGTGTGGTGGCCTTTATCCAGTTCTGGATGTGGTATGGCTACACCATGATCATCCTGATCTCCGGGGTGCTGGGGATAAGCCCTGACATTTTTGAGGCGGCTGAGGTGGATGGAGCCGGGCGGTGGCAGACCTTCTTTCGTGTGACGCTGCCAAACCTTAAGACGATCCTGTTGTTTACCCTGGTGACAAGCCTCATCGGCGGGCTGCAGATGTTTGATATTCCCAAGCTGTTCTTATTGGGAGGGCCGGACAATGCGACTCTGACCACCAGTGTGTTTATCTATAACCAGGCTTTCAGCGGGAGCTATCTGTACAACCGGGCGGCTGCTGCCAGTATGATCATGTTTGTTGTTATCTGCATTGCTTCCGCATTTCTGTTTTTTATTATGCGGGACAAGGA
>CAKSAI010000287.1 GCA_934434905.1 uncultured Lachnospiraceae bacterium
AAATGCCCAGTTAGCTCAGTTGGTAGAGCAGAGGACTGAAAATCCTCGTGTCTCTGGTTCGATTCCGGAACTGGGCACTTGTTATATACAAGGGTGTGTAGCTCAGTTGGTAGAGCACTTGACTTTTAATCAAGTTGTCCCGGGTTCGAACCCCGGCACGCTCACGAAAGAAAAGTGTAACTTATATGTATTCCACCTATGATAAATCGACCACAAATCGGTTTATTTTTTTACAAAGAGCCGCTTCAGCAAACCGGGATTCCAGCCAAGATCCACCCGCAGCTTCTCATGGGCGGATTTGATGTAGATTCCGTGCCGGGCTACCACCGTGATTGTCACAAGGAGTGCTCCCAACTGCAGAGCAGGTATCGGTACCCGGACATAGACGGTGAGGATGAAGCACAGAAAGGCAATGACCACCCGCCAGGCGTGAGGATTGAACCGCACCAGCGTTGAGAAGAATATAAAGGGGACAGCCAGATACAAAACCATCCAGCTAAATGGGAGAAGACCAAGGAGCACGCCGAAGGATACGGCGATGGCTTTGCCCTTCCTGGCATGGCCGAGTACCGGAGCTGCCAGTACCAGGCCGAACAGAGGGGTGTCCCAGGCGAGGTAATGCAGGCAGAGTGCTATCGGTATAACGCCCTTGAAAATGTCGCAGAGCAGACAGAGCATTCCGAAGGAAGAGCCGATATTCTTAAAGACATTCCCAGCACCGGGGTTTCCGTCATCGGAGATCTTAGTGATATCCACGTGCTTAAACAGGGAGGGCAGCAGCTTGCTGTACATTACGCTCCCGGATAAATATCCGATCATTGTAAAAATAAGATATGGGATCAAATCCTGCATAGTGTCCGCTCCTTCGTATCAAATCCAATCATTCGTATCAAGTTCTATTTATTCTTCTCTTGCTCCAACAAAAACTGATAAATATTCTCCGCAGCCAGTGGCAGTGCATGTTCGGACTGCGCCTTTTGCATGGCTTCACGGGCACTCTCATTCTGTATCAGCAGTTGACCGCAGGCAATCTGCTCTCTCGTGGACTTGGCGGAATAGCTAAGACCGTGAGAGGCGAAGAACCGGGCGTTCTTGGTCTCGCAGCCGGGAATGGGGGCAGTGTGGATGGTGGGAATCCCCTTTACCAGAGATTCTGTGCTGGTGAGTCCGCCGGGCTTGGTGTACAGGAGATCTGCACTGTCCATGTACAGAGGAACCTGTGTCGTGAAGTCCAGGATGTGGACGTTCTTATATTCTCCGAATTTTTCCCGCAGGGAATCCTTCAACTGGGCATTGTTACCGCCCATTACCACCAGAGTTACCGTATCCTTGTATTTCTTCAGGAAGGAACGGATGAGAGGGGACATATGCCCGAAGCCCATGCTGCCGGACATAATCAGGATCTCGAAGCCCTGAAGGGGCAGGCTCAGTTGTCTTCTGGCCTCTTCCCTGGGAACTCTGGAGCAGAAGGCTGCAGAGACCGGGATACCAAAGGGCAGCAGCCTCTCTCTCGGAATTCCTTTCTTGTAGAATTCCCGGAGCAGATCCTTGTGGGGGATTACATAGTAATCCAGACGTGTCTCTTCCCAGAAGGGGATGGAGGTATAGTCTGTGGCAATGGCCATGGTAAGGACGTCGAGCTTGTATTTTTTCTTCAGATAAGTCAGCGTCTGAGCCGGGAACAGGTGGGAGGTCACCACCATGTCAAAGCCGTTGCTGATGATGTAGTCATACATCTTCTTGGCATAACGGGTGTTGGCAAAGTAGACCGGTGATTTCGTCTTGGTGTTGCTGATGAACCCGCCGGCCCGATAGGCCAAGCCGAATACATGAGGTGCCTTGCTGGCTACGTTGATATATGTCTTGCAGACGGCGTTGGAGGTTTTCTTGCTGGCAAACAGCAGGGCATCCATGAACTCGCAGTCCACTTGGTGACTTTTTAAATTCTCATATACAGCAAGGGCGGCGGAGTTGTGTCCCTGACCGGTGCTGCAGGATAAGATCAAAACTTTCATTGCACGCAAAGCTTCCTTTCTTATGGGCAGTAAATGTTTCGTGGCTCTTCTTTAGTCTACCATAATACGACAAAATTAAACAGAGAAATTTATATTTTTTTTATGATGAGAGGTTCAAGTCGGATATGGAGAGCCCTCAGATGACGGTGACTGTCACGCCGCCAAAGGAGGCAGAGCTTGCTCTTAAAGGATGACCCGAAGCTCTCTAATGCGGATCTGACTCGGGAGATTCTGTCCCGGACGGAGGATCTTGACTGCGAAGTATCGGTGGATTCCTCTTCCATGGACATGAGTATGCTGAGTGGAAGCGGTATTTCTGTCCGTATCAAGGGCAGGGATCTGGATAAAATGCAGGAGATCGCCAAGGATATTGCGGCGCTGGTGGAGTCCGTGGAGGGCACAACAGAGGTGTCTGACGGACTGGAGGAGACAACACCGCAGTACAAGATTACAGTGGATAAGGAGAAGGCGGCTGCCTACGGTATGACGGGGGCTCAGGTCTTCCGACTGGTATACGGTGAGCTGTCCGGGGACAGCAAGGCAACCACGATTTCCACGGATGTGAAGGATTATGAGGTGTATATCTCAGGGAAAAACGCAGAGAGCGTTACCAGGGAGGATCTGAAGGAGCTCACGTTTACCTATACGGACCAGGAGGGGAACGAGAAGGAGATTCCGTTAAAGGAAATCGCGGACTTTACGGAGGCTTTCTGGCACTGTTCTTCACCGGAATGGAGGTCAGCATTGTGGCACTTCTCGGATTCGTTATGCTGGCCGGTGTGATCGTGAATAACGGTATCGTCATGGTGGATTACACCAACCAGCTGCGCAAGGAGGGGATGAGCAAGCGGGAGGCCCTGCTGGAAACGGGAAAGACCAGGCTGCGTCCCATTCTGATGACGGCGCTTACCACCATCATCGCTATGTTCACCATGGCACTGGGCCTTGACAGCGGTTCCGAGATGATCCAGCCCATGGCTGTGGTCGTGGTCGGCGGAATGATCTACGGTACATTGCTGACGCTGATCGTGGTGCCTTGTATCTACGATGCTTTCCATCGGGAGAAACGTATGGTGGAAAAGGAAATCTGAGAGATGGACGGGATATGAGAGGCGGCGCAAGACAAGTAGGTTAGGAAATTAACGGCCGGAGTTCTCACCGGTGCGGTTCAGGCTCCGATATTCGGAGGGCGTACAGCCCTTCGAAGTCTTGAACACCCGGTTGAAGGTGGCGAGACTGTTGAAGCCGGATTCCATGGCGGCCTCCGTGATGGTGATTCCGGGGCGGATCAGCAGACGCTCTGCGTAAGCTACGCGCTTTTGGATCAGATATTGATAACAGGAAATGCTTGTAAATTGTTTAAAAAGCCTGGCGAAATGAAACCGGGAGAAGCCGGCGAGGCTGGCTAGCTGGTCAATCACAATGGGTTCGGTACAGTGTTCCGAGATGTAGCTGCACACCATCATGAATTTTTCCGTATATTCCTGCTGCTTTGAGCTTGCGATGCCGGGAAAGATGCGATCGGAGTTGAAGCTGGCCCGCCCCAGAGTCAGGAAGAAACGGATAATCAGCGCATAAAGGCTGGCCTCAAAGAAGGGCAGTTGCTGCTGGTATTCACGTTGAAGGGCGGTAAGATAAGCACACAGGGTTTCATTTAGCTGGGGATAATCAGCTTTTGAGATTAAGACATAAGGATGAAAGGAATGGAGCAGAGAATCCATTCCTTTTATATTGCAGATTAGGCTGTAGTCGAACAGTAAAACCAGACGCTCGCCCTCTGCCGGGGCCTTAAGGGCATGCAGGACGCCGGGCGGCGTGATGAAGATGTCGCCTGCGTCGAAGGTGTGCGGGGTCTGGTTGAGTATCACGGTATATTCATTTCTAAGAGGAAGGATGATCTCCATCACGGTGTGCCAGTGCACAGGATAGTCCTCTGCTTCCTTATTCAGATAGAGCTTCAGGCCGCTGCAGGTGTCATATGCAACGGTCTCATAGATTCCGTTCAGCAGTTCAATCATGGAGACCACCTTTCTATTTATGCAGTGCTCCTATTATACAGAGCTTCTATTTATATAGAGCTTTTATTTATACAACGTTCCTATTTATATAGCATAAAATAGGAACGTTAAGTCAGCAAGACACAATGTCGCTAAAGAAAGCTCATTTCTGAAACGTAGCGATGACAGCAAGAATTGAGATGTGTCGGGCAAGAAATAGAAGGAAAAGAAGGAGGGTGTGCATTATACTGTAGAAGCCATGTGTGTGGAGAAGACTGTGAATCGTAATGGAAAAGAGCGAGGAGCGTGGAGCCTGTCGGGGCTACGAACCGTAATGGAAGAGAGCGAGGAGCCTGTCGGGGCTGCGGCAGAGAGAAGGAGCAGGTATGGAATTAACAGAGAATCAGGAGAAATTGAAGGAAATCGAAGAGAAGGCCAGGGCGCTGACCGCAAGGCTTACGCTGGAGGAGAA
>CAKSAI010000288.1 GCA_934434905.1 uncultured Lachnospiraceae bacterium
TCATCCATCCAGATAGATAATGTCTGTCCGTCAATCCTGACATGAAGATTATAAAATCCGTCCGTCGCATTCGCACTGTAGTCTGCAATATCATATCCGGCAATCATATTTTGTCCGAGAATCGTCGCGTAACCGCCTGTCGCGACTGCCGTACCTGCATCGATCGCCCCGGTAACACGAATCCTTCCATTGCTCTCTACCCAGGCTTTAATGCCGTGGTTTCCCACTGCTGCCAGTTCGCCCTCCGGCGCGATCATGATCGTATACTGGCCCCAGTTTCTCTGATATTTCGCAGTCACTTCTACATTTCGAAACGTCAGCTTAGCGTATGTGAGCAGCGTATGCGCCCCGCTCTTTCTGTTATGGTTCGGCCGGATCCCCCATTTCGTGTCTGTCCAGCGTGCGGATGGCGCGCTCTTTACTGCCTCTGCCTCCGACGACGCAAGATAGTAAGCACGGAAATCCTTATCTAATGAGGACACCTCGAAAGAAGTATCGGAAGGAAGAAACTCTTCACGGAAGGAATCGCCCACCTGCGCTTCCTCTACCTTTAACTCCTCAATCTCAACACTCTTGATTCCGCCGCCATCACCATCGTATTTATGGTTCATAAGCGCTATGGTTCCGGTTTTGTAATGCTCGGCGAGGTTGACCGTAAGCAGTGTTTCATAACCATCTACCCATACGGAGAGAACGTTATCCTCTACTTTTACATTCAATGTATAAACCTGATTCGTAACAGCCTTAAAATTGTCTGCAAAATAGTAAATACCAGTTGTATTATAGGTCGTCCATCCTTTCTCCCTTCCTGTTACACTGGCACTGCTGTAATCAAGCGCTCCGCCTACCTGAATCCGGTTGTTCGCGAAATAAACACTCACCGAAGAATATCCTGTGGTACTCCGCGGATAAACATTCTTTTCTCCGAAAATAATACCCGTATTCACACCCCAATAGATTTCTGCTTTTACGTGAAAATTCTCATATGCATATGGCGTGTTCAAAACGGACGCAATTTTATTGCTGTCCTTATACACCGACTTTAAGCCGCTGTTTCCACTCGATATGCTTCCTCCGCTTGCATTTGTACCTTTCTTTCCTGTGAACCATTGGCCCGAAAGCCCCTGATCCGCGGAAATGACCTCGTAATTTTTGTTTTTATTAAACTGTGTTGAGGTAAAACCGGCCTCTTCCAATGTCTTCACATCAATATCATCGAACGCAAAAATCTTCTTATTACTTTCAGCGCTCGGCGCGGGTGTGTCATTATTTGCGCCGACACCTATGATGCTGTTCGACGACCATGTGAAGCTTGTCAGAACAAGTAATACTGCAAGCAGCCCGGCGAATACTCGGTTTCTCATCTAACATCCTCCTTCCACAATATCTCGTAATTTCATCACGATCCAATTCGTCACTCATAGTCTCGTTCAGAAATCAAATCCTTCACTTGGATCCGTTACCTCTTCCAACGGTGAAGCCGTAATCACATCCGCATCTGCACTTGCAAATTCTATAAGCTCCATTTCCGGTTTTTCATACTGCATCATCCCATCGCCCTCCTATTGTGCTGCTGCAAACGTAACTGTAACTGTTTTTCTTGAAGCGGTTGTCTCCAATTCCGGCAGCGTGTACATTCCGTCCCCGTCTGCTTCAAGCGTTGCTCCGTTTTCCACAGCTACGGTTGCTGTATATCCCTCATTCGGAACCACCTTCAATTTGCCCGACTGCACAGATACGTTTCCCCCGGCTGTTGCGTTCACAAGATAGTTATATTTTTGAACGTTCGCAAAGAAACTGCTTCCAATCTTATTTTTATACGTATCATACGTGCCGTCATTAAAAATCAGGATGCCGTATTCCCCATCTATCGCCGATCCATACCTGCTCACTGCATTAATGCCTCTGTCAATATCCGTATTCAAAGATAAGTTCGCGTTGCCTCCTATCTCCACACCGATACAGCCTGTTACCGAATAATTTGTTTTCCAGCTACCGTTAAAATCATTATAACAGCCGCCGTAGATACGTCTGGAAACTTCACCGCCAAGCACAGAAATATTCACATCGCCTGTCATGGAAGCATCTTCACAGCCGCCAAAAACCTGCTGCACGGTTCCTCCCAGTATCTTCACGGAAGCAGCTGCCGTGGTTCCCTGATAGCTACCGCCATATACAGACATGGCATTTCCGGAGAAAACCACATTCGTGGAGCCGCTTACCTCAGAGCCGGCGGAACGTCCGCCACCGTATACATAGATAAAGCTTGCCCCCTCTTCCACTGTCACATAAGTATCTCCTGCTACTGATCCTGTGTCACCTGCACCGTACAGCATGTAGACATGCTCATGATTAGACCATTTTGTTGTATCGGCAATCCCCAGATTGACACTGCCGCCTACGGTGACATGCGTATCACCCAGTACCGTTTTCTCATAGGAACCGCCGAAAATCTTTTCATATGTACCGGCATATAATTTCAAATCGGTGCTCTGAACTTCAGAAAACCGACTTCCGCCATATATTTCCTTCACGCCTTCCACTACTACATCTGCTGCAATCGTTACCGGATTTCCTTCCGCATGGACAGAATTGGCGGATGTACTTAACAGCTTTAGCGTCATATTGGTAAAATACGCACCGTCATTGATACATAATCTTGGCAGTTCAGCGGCTCCACACAGCACACTGGCTGCATTCTCCTGCATCCCTCTGATCGTCACTGTCTTACCATGTGCCTTCCAGGCATTCTCCTTATCTATGGTACATGAATCTGTAATGCAGACCGTTCCTCCGTCTGCCACCGCATCGATGGCATAATTCAACGTACGGTACGGCCGGGCCACCGTTCCGTATCCAGTCTGATCCGTACCAGTATCCGATACATAAACGGTACTTACCAGTTCTCCCGTAACCAGCATTCTGAGATGATCTGCAATCACAGGCGTACTCAGTTCATAACCTGCCGCATTGGGATGCAGATTATCCGGAATATATGCACTTGACTTCTTCTGTAATGGTTCTAAAGAAGGATATGTGTCCGTATCGCTTAAGTCCACATATGTGATACCGTGTACCCGGCACGCCTCTTTTACCATCTGCACATATTTCGCCATGTTTTCGCTTGTTGCTCCAAAATAATGATTGATGATATAAACAATCGTGGCATCCGGGAATTTTGTCTGTGTCTTCACGATCAGATCCTGCATTGCACCGGCAATGGTTGTGGTATCAAGGGCAGCGTCCGCCTCCTTGATTTCACCATACGCAATTGTTATATTTGCATTATCCTGGTCAATCCGCACATCATTGACCCCGCCTTCCAGAAGTACAAAATCGTATGCGCTCTTCGAGGCCGCCTCAAGCTGGGTAACAATCTGTGATCTGCCACTGGTTTCTGTTGTTGTCAGTGCCCAACCTTTCTTTGCTATATTCTCGGTAACCATACCGTATCTTTGCATTCTCTGTGCCCAGCCTATCGGCAAATCCCCCTCACCGGTAAAGTTATTACCGGCCTGAATGGAATCTCCGACAAATAATGCGGTCTTGCCGCTCAGATACTGACGGTTCCTCCCCTGATTGATCGACTTCACCACCGTATCGCCTTTTACAACTGTACCGTCCAGCGTCTTCCAAAACGGTGTGACTGTAAATTCCGCGCCATAATAATCTTCCCCGATATTGTTGATCGTACAAGCTTTGAAATACTGCGATACATTGCAAAACTGTGTCGGTTGATATGTAATACTTCCGATTGCTTTTATTTCCCTATATACCTGATTCGAGGCAAATGTCTTTGTAACATTCGTACTGCCCTTCATATAGGAAATATCAAACCCAACCTGCGCATATTGCAACGTATCCACCGTTGTGCAAAAACGAATACTTCCCACAGCATCATCCGTGAGGTCTCCATTTATCAGGTTTGCCGATATCTGTGCTTTCGTGCTCAGGACATAGCGCGGAACAAATTTTGCATAAACTTCTCCGGACTCTATGGCCGTCGTATCCGCTGATACCGCATCTTCCAGGGCACAGCTCTCGCTTGTATACCAGCCTGCAAAGAGATAGTTCTTATATGCCGGCACTGTATATCCGTCCGCCTGCCGGTATGCGGCAAATTCTTCTGACGTATACGATTTCACAATATCTCCGTTCAGTTCTTCTACCGTCAGAGATTTTAATCCACCGCCGTCACCATCATATTGTCTTGCCGCAAGTCCGATCATTCCCCCCTCAAAGGCTTCTGACACCTTCGCGGAAAGCATGCCTGAATATCCGTCCACCCAGACAGTAAGCACTCCGGCCTTCATCTCCACATTCAGCTTATATACCTGTCCCGATTGCACCGAATAATCCGCATGCGGTTTAAAAATATAAGTTGGAGCATAATTGGTATTCCATTTTCCTCCTTCTGTCGTCACAACAC
>CAKSAI010000289.1 GCA_934434905.1 uncultured Lachnospiraceae bacterium
GAAATGCAAAACGTGCTTTCTATTGTTTATAAACCGCTTTTCTTTACATTTTAGGGACATTCTGTACATCAGACCTCATAGTCCATACAATACCTGATCGCCGTGTATGGCCGCACCTTGCCGTCCGCTACCGCCACATGCGCAGGATGAACCGCATAACCCTTCAGTGCCGCCTCATCCGTAAACGTGGAATCCAACATCAGATCCACGTTGGAGCTGGGCAGCCCGCAGGTATTCACCCTTATCTCCACAAGTCCCGGAATCCTGCTTGTCAGAGCCTCCAGCCCTTCCTTGATATCGGCCTTGATCTGTTCCTTCTCCTCCGTGGAAAGCTCCTCCTTCAGCTTCCACAAGATCACATGCTTAACCATTCTCTTATCCTCCTTATTTCTGCTTCTTCATCCGCCGCTTCCCGGTGATCTCCTCCACCGTGAGCTTAAACACCGTGGTCTTCGGCACAACAGCCTCATTAAACGGGAAATCTTCCCGGCGGTAATGCTTCATCAAAATACGCAGCGCCCCGTACTTCTCTCCCTCCGGCACAATCTCAACAATGCCGTGGCCGACAACGCTCTCATACTCCATGGTACAATTTCCCTGCTCCTCATCCAGCACCAGTCGATGCGCACAGTCCATCTCGAAGCCTGCACGGTTATCCCGCTTCATCAGCTCATATTTCCGTCCTTCCAAAGCCCCGTGAAAATACAGGGTGATCCGACCATCCTGCACCTCCATGCCGAAATTCAATGGCAGGATATAGGGGTAGTCTCCGCCATGGAGCGCCAACCGGCATACATCGCACCGCTCCATCACTTCAATCATTTCATTAAAATCTGTAATCTCTCTGTCGCTTCGCCGCATGTTGTTCCTCCATTCGTAATTCGGGTAACGGAAAGCCGCAAAACGGCTTTCCTTCATTATAATAACAAACCAAAATAAAGTAAATAGCTTTCCAAAATTAATTCATCCTGTTACCTAAAATCCTTTTGTGTGAAAACTCTGCAATACGATGGGAAATATTGGGAATATATTTTTATGCAAATTTCCCTCTTCCATTTCTCTTCGTTTTGCTGTATGATAGTAATTGATTTGGCACCACATATTGTGTTTTTACCAAAAATCAGTGACGATATATAGTATATAAAGAGAGGAAACGAAAATGGGTACAGAGGTCCGGACAAACGTGATCAAGAGAAATGGGGAGGAAGTGAAGTTTGATTCTGAGAAGATCGTAGGCGCTATCCAGAAGGCCAACCACGAGGTAGCCCCGATTTACCAGATGAACAACTACCAGATTGAGGCAGTGGCAGACAAGATTGCCGCCATGGCGGCGGAGTCCACCCACGCAGTCAATGTGGAGGATATTCAGGATATGGTGGAGCGCGGCATCATGGAGATGCGCGGCTATGAGGTGGCACAGAAATATGTGCGTTACCGCTATAAACGGGAGCTGACCCGGAAGTCCAACACCACAGACAATGGGATTCTATCCCTGCTGGATCATTTAAATGAGGAAGTAAAGCAGGAGAATTCCAACAAGAACCCTATCATCAATTCCACCCAGCGGGACTATATGGCCGGAGAGGTCAGCAAGGATCTGTCTAAGCGTGTGCTGCTGCCGGAGGAGATCGTGCGGGCACACGAGGAGGGAATTATCCACTTCCACGACTCAGACTATTTTGCCCAGAGGGAGCACAACTGTGACCTCATCAACCTGGAGGACATGCTGCAGAACGGCACGGTCATCAGCGAGACCATGATCGAGAAGCCCCACAGCTTCTTTACCGCCTGCAACGTAACCACGCAGATCGTGGCACAGGTTGCCAGCAATCAGTATGGCGGCCAGTCCTTCACTCTGGCGCACCTGGCTCCCTTCGTGGACATCAGCCGCCAGAAGCTTCGCAAGAGCGTCATCGAAGAGCGCAAGGAATGCAATGAGCCGCTGGACGAGGACATCATCAATAAAGTTACAGAGCGCAGACTGCGTGAAGAGATCAAGAGCGGGATCCAGACCATCCAGTACCAGCTCATCACACTGATGACCTGTAACGGACAGGCCCCCTTCGTAACCGTATTCATGTATCTGGACGAGGTTCCGGAAGGACAGATCCGTGACGACCTTGCCATCATCATCGAGGAAGTGCTGATCCAGCGGATGCAGGGTGTCAAGAACGAGAAAGGCGTATGGATCACCCCGGCCTTCCCGAAGCTGATCTATACCCTGGATGAAGACAACATCACCGAGGGCTCCAAATACTGGAAGCTGACACAGCTTGCTGCGAAATGTACAGCCAAGCGCATGGTGCCGGATTACATTTCCGCCAAGATGATGCGGGAATTAAAGAAAGGCAATGTTTATCCCTGCATGGGCTGCCGCTCCTTCCTGACCGTGGAGGAGACACAGAAGAACCCGGATGGAAGCTACAAGTTCTACGGACGGTTCAACCAGGGCGTTGTAACCATCAACCTGGTGGATGTTGCCTGCTCTTCTCATGGCGATATGGATAAGTTCTGGGAGATCCTGGACGAACGGCTGGAGCTGTGCCACCGCGCACTGCGCTGCCGCCATGAACGTCTGCTGGGAACTGTGTCCGACGTGGCTCCGATCCTGTGGCAGAACGGCGCCCTTGCCCGCCTGGAAAAAGGCGAGAAGATCGACAGGCTTCTGTTTAACGGCTACTCCACCATCTCTCTGGGGTATGCCGGTCTCTACGAGATGTGCATGCGGATGCTTGGTAAGTCCCATACGGACCCGGAGGCAAAGCCCTTCGCCTTAAAGGTCATGCAGCGCTTGAACGACAAATGTGCCGAGTGGAAGGCTGCTGAAAACATCAGCTATTCCGTCTACGGGACACCAATGGAATCCACCACCTATAAGTTTGCCAAGTGTCTGCAGAAGCGTTTCGGCATTATCAAGGGGGTGACCGATAAAAACTATATCACCAACAGCTACCATGTGCATGTTTCCGAGGAGATCGATGCCTTCAGCAAGCTGAAATTCGAGTCAGAATTCCAGAAGCTGTCGCCGGGCGGAGCCATCAGCTATATCGAGGTTCCCAACATGCAGAACAATATCCCCGCCGTGCTGTCTGTTATGCAGTTTATTTATAACAACATCATGTACGCGGAGCTGAACACCAAGAGCGACTACTGCGAATGCTGCGGCTACGACGGCGAGATTAAGATCAAGGAAGACGAATCCGGCAAGCTGATCTGGGAATGCCCCAACTGCGGAAACCGCGATCAGTCCAAGATGTCCGTTGCCCGCCGGACCTGCGGCTACATCGGAACACAGTTCTGGAATCAGGGACGTACCCAGGAGATCAAGGATCGGGTATTGCATCTGTAAAGAGTTCGCATGTGGGCAGAGGGCTGTGAATAGTAACAGCCAAGAGGAGCAACCATTATGAATTATGGAACCATCAAGGATTATGATATTGCCAACGGCCCAGGTGTGCGGGTAAGCCTGTTTGTATCCGGCTGCCGCCACCACTGCAAGGGCTGCTTCAATCCGGAGACCTGGAACTTCCAATACGGCGAACCCTTTACGGAAGAGACAGAGACCCGGATTCTCGAAGCCCTGTCCCCTTCCTATATCCAGGGCTTCACCCTCCTGGGTGGGGAACCCTTCGAGCCGGAGAACCAGCAGGTTCTGGTGGGATTGTTGAAGAAGATCCGCGCAGCTTATCCCACCAAGGATATCTGGTGCTACACCGGCTATCTCTATGATATAGACCTGCCGGAGGGCGGGAAAGTACACACCGAGGTGACGGACGAAATGCTCTCCTACATCGATGTCCTGGTGGACGGCGAATTCGTAGAAGCCCAAAAGGATATCACGCTGGTCTTCCGCGGGAGCAGCAACCAGCGAATTCTGGACATAAGCAACCGTTCCGCCGGACTGAAAAGCGACGATAACTCGTGATAAATTGTCTTTAAAAAAATAGTTGACATTTCATGTTTCCTATAATATAATAGGGGTTGTGTCACGGAAAAAGCGACTCCGGGGTGTGGCTCAGCTTGGCTAGAGCGCCTGGTTTGGGACCAGGAGGTCGCAGGTTCGAATCCTGTCACCCCGATTGACATGCGGGTGTAGTTCAATGGTAGAACACCAGCCTTCCAAGCTGGACACGTGGGTTCGATTCCCATCACCCGCTTCACCATGTATCAGTCCTAAGACTGGCAGACATGATGTTACCATTTGTGTTCGTAGCTCAGCTGGATAGAGCAACGGCCTTCTAAGCCGTGGGTCGGGGGTTCGAATCCCTTCGAGCACGTTACTCTCTTAAGAGAGTTGTGATAAAGTATTTTACCGTATTTTATCCGTTATGGTGGGTATAGCGCAGTTGGTTAGCGCGCCAGATTGTGGCTCTGGAGGCCAAGGGTTCGAATCCCTTTATCCACC